>SLST01000145.1 GCA_007130265.1 Spirochaetales bacterium | reverse complement strand
CTTGAGCGAGCATCCGCTGACCTTTACGAGCCTCACGCAGGGCGGCCGCGGGATCAACGCACCGGGGAATGCCTTCATCCAGCCCTTCGGCACGACCTGGGCATTCCACCAGGAAGACGGACGGGTCTACTTTGGCCCCTATCGTGACGAGTTCCGCGACTTCCTCGTCTTTTTCAAGGACTGGTTCGATCGCGGTCTCGTGGACCCGGAGTTCGTGAGCCAGGACCGGGCCGGGATGGATGCGAAGGTTCTCAACGGCGTCGTCGGCGCGTGGACGAACTACACCGGCTCCGGCATCGGCGCGTATCTGGACGCCCTTCGGGGGAGACCGGACGCCTTTGAAATCGCCCCGGCTCCCTACCCGGTTCTCAACCGCGGTGACACGCCGTTCATGGGTCAACGGGACAATCCGCTTCCCGGAAGCGGCATGGCGATCTCCACGCAGGCTCGCGACCCGCAGCTCGCCGCCGAGTGGGCCGACTTCGCCTACAGCGAGGAAGGGCACATCCTTTTCAACTTCGGGATCGAGGGCGAGAGCTACGAGTGGACAACCGATTATCCCGGGTTCGAAGGCTTCCAAGTGCCCGAGTACACGGACCTGATGACCAACGATCCTGACGGGCGCACCCTCGCGCAGATGGGCGGTCTCTACACGCGATCGTTCTACAGCGGACCGATCATCCAGGACCGACGCTACATCTGGCAGTACGCGCATCGCCCGACGCAGCGCGAAGCGATCCAGATCTGGGCGCAGACGGATGCGGCGCAGCACATGATGCCAAACGTGTCGGCGACTCCGGAGGAGTCCGAAGAGCTGAGCGCCATCATGTCGGAGGTTAACACCTACCGCGACGAGATGGTGATTCGCTTCATCCTGGGGCAGGAGCCGATCGGGAACTTCGAGTCGTTCCAGAACCAGCTCAGGCGCATGGGTATCGAGCGAGCTCTGGAGATCCAGCAGGCGGCACTCGACCGCTACAACGCACGGTAGCTGAAGCTTCAGCTGCATCCGAGGCACGCCGCGCGCATCTGCGTGCGGCGTCGCCTCACGGCTCAGGCGAGACCGCAGAAATGACGACGAGGGAAGTATGAAATCGATCAATGCGCCAGGCACGGACGCCGTTGAGCTCCTGCAGGTCAGACCACGCATGGGGCAGCGCGGGTACGGAGCGATGCTGCTCAAGGATCTGCTTCGAAACCGCTACGTCTATCTGATGGCGATCCCGGTGATCGCCTTCTACATCATATTCTACTACGTTCCCATGTACGGCCTGGTCATCTCGTTCCAGCGCTATTCACCCGGGCTCGGGGTTGCGGGCAGTCCCTGGGTCGGCTTCCAGTACTTCCAGCAGTTCTTCTCCTCGTTCTACTTCGTCCGTCTCATCCGGAACACGATCACGATCAGCGTGCTCAACCTCATATGGGGATTCCCCGCGCCGATCATCCTCGCCCTGCTCCTGAACGAGATCAGGAGTGCCCCGTTCAAGCGCACGGTCCAGAGCCTCACGTATCTGCCCCATTTCATCTCGCTGGTCGTCGTCGCAGGGCTCATCCTCAACTTCTCCGCGTCACGCGGCTTCTTCAACGACCTGATCGCGATGGCGGGAGGAACGCGGATCGCATTCTTCCAGGACCCGCGGTACTTCCGGCCAATCTACATCGCAAGCGAGATCTGGCAGCAGGCAGGCTGGGGGTCGATCATCTACCTCGCCGCCCTCTCGGCGATTGACCCTGAGCTTTATGAGGCCGCGACTATTGACGGAGCCGGCCGGTTCCGAAAGCTCACTTCCATCACCCTCCCGTCCATTGTGCCCACGATCATTGTGCTTTTGATCCTTCGCATGGGTCAGATGATGAATGTTGGATTCGAGAAGATCATCCTTCTGTACAATCCGGCGATCTACGAGACCGCGGACGTCATTGCATCGTTCGTGTACCGGAAAGGACTCCAGGAATTCGCCTGGAGCTATGCTACAGCGGTTGGGCTGTTCAACTCGGTAATCAACCTGACGCTCATCGTCACCGCGAACGCCATCAGCCGTCGCGTGAACGACACGAGTCTCTGGTAGGCGGAGGGAGTATACATATGACAGTAGGCAAGAAGACGATTGGAGAGAACGTATTCGATGCGTCGAATACGCTGTTTCTCTCCTTCCTCTGCATCATCATGCTCTATCCGCTCTACTACGTCGCGGCAGCGTCGCTGAGCGACGGGTTCGAGCTCATGCGGCACACAGGGCCCATCATTTTGCCGCTCGGGTTCAGCACCGCGGCGTACCGGATGGTTTTCAACAACCCGATGATCATCCGCAGCTTCTTCAACTCGATCTACCTCGTGGCGGTCGGCACGACAGTGAACCTGATCATGACTTCGTTCGCCGCCTATGTCCTGTCACGCAAAAACGTCTACTGGAAGAAGGCGCTCATGATCATGGCGATCGTGACGATGCTCTTCGACCGTGGGCTCATCCCCTTCTTCCTGACGGTGCGGGGACTCGGCCTGATGAACACGTACTGGTCGGTCATCCTGGGATTCGCGATCTCCACCTTCAACATGATCATCATGCGCACCTACTTCCTCACGATACCGGACAGCCTCGAAGAGTCGGCGAAGATGGACGGCGCGAACGACTTCACTATTCTCTTTCGAATCATCCTGCCGGTCGCCAAGCCGGTCGTAGCTACCATGGTGCTCTTCTACGGTGTGGCCCGGTGGAACGGCTGGTTCTTCGTGATGATCTTCCTGCGCGACCGGCTCAAGTTCCCGATGTCGCTCATCCTGCGCGAGATCCTGATCGGCAACATGGCGGACACGATGATGGGAGGCGAAGCGGCCGGCGATCTCGGCGACCACGAGCGCATCGCCGACACCATCAAGTACGCGACGACGATCGTCGCGACCGTGCCGATCCTGTTGCTCTACCCCTTCCTGCAGAAGCACTTCGTCAAGGGTGCAATGCTCGGATCGGTGAAAGGATAGGAAGGGATAGGACGAGATCAGCGCCTTGTCCCGCCGCGTGCCGGGACGTATAGTGTCCGCATGTCCCGGCTGAGGTTACCGGCCACCCTGCTCGGTCTCGCGCTGCTATTCGCGGGGTCGGGGTGCGCGCCGGTGTCCAATGCCGAGGTGGTCCGGCTCGAGCGGCAGCTCGAGTCGGTTCTCGAGCTGCACACGTACGAGCATGTCTACCGCGATCTCGTCTACTTCGGCGAGGAACGCAGCTTCCTTTTCATCAAAACCGTCGACCGCGCCGTGCTCTTTTCCGTTGATATCCGGGTTCGCGCAGGCATCGACCTCTCGGAAGGCCTTGAGCTCGAGGTGGACCGGTCTGCTGCGGACCGGATAGCGGTGCGCATGCCGGCGCCAGCCATTATGAGCGTCGACGCCGACGAGACGACGATCAGCGAGTACTTCCTCCGGGAGCAGGGCGCTCGAATCGGGCTGCTCGAGATCAGCGACCGGCTCGAGCATGCGAAGGAGCGTATCGCGGCGGAGGCAGTCGGCCGCGGCATTCTCACGGAGGCGGAGGCAAACGCGAGGCAGATCATCCGCGGGCTGCTCGCCATGGCAGGGTTCCGCGACGTCGTGTTTGTCCCGGCCGGTGCCCGCGAGGAGGCCCGATGAGGTGGGCCCGCCGCATGATGGTCCCGGTCGCGGCCATGGTCGTCACCGGACTCGCCCTCCTCCTCTTCACGAACGCGTTCGGCCGCCAGCTGATTCCCGGATTGCCGCTCCTTCGCCTGCACGCGTCGCATCGTTTCGCCTCGTCGTCGATCACCCTGGAGGAGATCAGGGAGCTCTCGAGCCTGGCGACGGTTCGTTACTTCCACCGCTCAGTCTTCCCGTACGACTACCTGCCGCCCGGCGTCTCGCTGAACGAGGTCCTGCGCAAGCTCCGCGGGTCGAACGCCGAGCCGGAGGATATCCTGACTCCGGACGAACACCTCTACCTTCGGGCCTACAACCTCGCCTCGGACATACGGCTGACCTCGTCCGGGGGAACGTTCGACTTCGTGGTGGTCACCCTCATCGTAACCGCCGGCTACGATTTCGACTCCGGGGTTCGCGAGATCGTGATAGAACAGGTACACGGGTCCGACACGAGAACGCTGCGCGCAGTCGTAACGCTCGACCCGCCGAAGATAGTCGACGTCTCGGTGGAAGACATCCGCCCGTCTGCATACCCCTATCCGGAGGTTGCGCTGAGCCCGGATGGGTGGCGCCGGGTGGCGGAGTTCGTCCGCAGCGAGCTCATCCCGGACGCGGTGCTGGAAGAGGTGCTGGCAACCGCCCGCGCGAACGGCGAAGCTTTTCTCCGTGCATTGTTCCTGCAGGCGGGCTTCGCGGAGGTGCGTTTCGAGGAAGCGGGCCGTGCGGCGCCTGAGTTTTCGCTTAACTCTTAAAACTCCAAAGTGTATATTCAGTCGATGAAATACCTGGTAGTAGGCGGAACAAGCGGAATTGGCCTTGCGGCGACTCGGCGACTGGTGGCCGCAGGACATGAGGTCATCGTGTGGAGCCGACGATCCGAACCCGACTCCATTCCGGAACCCGAGCGGCAACACATCGAGTACCGTCGCGTCGACGTCACGAGTGATCTCCCCGATGATCTCGAGGCACCCTCGAACCTCGACGGCCTGCTCTACGCCCCGGGATCGATCTCGCTCGCCCCCTTCCGCGGGCTGAAGCTTTCGGTATTCGAGGACGACTACAACGTCAACGTACTCGGCGCGGTTCGAGTGCTTCAGAAGGTACTCCCGGCGCTCGTCGCGGATGAGGGAGCGAGCGTCGTGCTGATGGGCAGTGTTGCCGCGAGTACGGGTATGAGTTTCCACGCGTCGATCGCCGCGGCGAAGAGCGCGGTGACGGGCCTCGCGCGATCACTGGCGGCTGAGCTCGCGGCAAAGAATGTACGGGTGAATGTCGTCTCCCCCTCGCTCACGGACACACCGCTCGCGAGTCGGCTCCTCGACAACGACAGGAAGCGGGCAAGCTCCGCGGAGCGCCATCCGCTCAAGCGCGTCGGCACTCCGGAGGACCAGGCCGCGGCGATCACCTTTCTGCTCTCGCCTGAGACAAGCTGGATAACCGGACAGGTACTCGGGGTCGACGGAGGGCTTTCAAGTCTGAGCGGAATGTGAAGCAGACCCTTTACTCTCGTGGTATTCTGACGTATACTATATATAATAAAATATATACAAGGATTGACGACTGAGTG
>SLST01000177.1 GCA_007130265.1 Spirochaetales bacterium | reverse complement strand
TAGACGTTCTCGTACTCCGGCTGGAAGAGAGCGGAGTCTTCGACGACCGTAATGGTGCGCGGCGTCGCTTGATCGATGAACATGATGCGGTTCAGCAGATCCCGATCGATCGAGTGTGAGAGCGCGCGGCGGAAGTCGAAGCTCTGCATCAGCTCGCGGTACTTCGCGTCCGGGTAGCTCTGGTTCGGGAAGAAGGTTAGCGCTGACGCGGATGCCGCGTTCCAGATGTAGACGTCGTAGTTGTAGCGGTCGCCCTGTTCCCGGTAGACGCTGATCTGCGAGAAGTCGATTCCGCGGTGCTGCATCTCGAGGTTGCCGCCGAGCGCGAGCGTGTTGATCGCGGCGTTGTCGTCTACGAGGTAGAAGTAGAGCTCGTCGATGTAGGGAAGCTGGCGGCCCGCTTCGTCTACGGCCCAGTAGTACGGGTTACGCCGCGCGATCATGTGGTCGGAACCGGTTTCCCACTCGCTGATCGTCCACGCGGTCATCGCCGGCCGCTCGGGGTTGTACTCCCACGCGGCGTCCTCGAAGTCCCGGTATGTAGCGCTCGAGTTGTAGCGCGGATGGAACTGCTCCAGGTAGTGCCGCGGAGCGAAGAATCCGAACCGCTCGAAGCCGAGCGGCCACTGGTTGCCGTGGAACGCGAGGCCGACCGTCTCGGCGAGGCCGTTGGGAGCTGCGAACTTCAGCGTGATGGTCGAGTCGTTGATCTTCTCGAGCTGCATCGGCTCACCGGCAACGACCCATTCGGCGTGGATCGCCGGCGTGATGTTGGTGTCGGTCTCAATGTCTTCCCACCAGAAGATCACGTCGTCCACGGTGAACGGATGCCCGTCGGACCACTTCAGGCCCTCACGGAAGTAGAGCGTGAGCTCGGTCCCGTCGGCCGACCATTCCCAGTCTCTCGCGAGGCCGGGCTGCACGGGGTCGGCGGGGTCACGCGGCCAGCGGAGCACCGGCTCGTAGACCAGCCGGCCGAAACAGTGGAAATCGTTGATACCACGCCACCCGCGGTGCCAGGTGCCGCCGTATTGGCCAAGCGAATCGACCATCTGAACGACCCGCGGCTCTGCGGGCAGACGCTGCTCGACCGGCGGAAGCTCTCCGGTTTCGACCCGGGCCGCGAGCACCGGTGCTTCCATGGCGTCCAGGCCGGCCGCCACCGCCTCGGGCGCTTCCGGCTGTCCGGCGCCGAACAGCGCGCCTGCCACGAGCAGGCACATAAGGACTGTGAGAAGACGTTTCATTCTGTCCTCCTTTTTTGTTTTCGACCGTCCCCCATCGAGGCAGGTAGGTCGTTCGGCCTCGTATGCTGCCGAATGCATCTTCCTGGAGACCCACGTCCTGGTACCGCGGACCGTCAGTCTCATTCGTACCGATCAGTGTAGCATCGGTCTCGTGCGAACGCAAACGTTTTCTAAGGCGGGGATCGACAAATCGGATAGACTGAGACACGGAGGAGGCTACGCGATGACGATTCACGAGAGGCTCGAAGCCTTCTGGGCTGGCGAGCGACCGGACGAGATCCCGTATACGATCTACCACACCAAGTGGCAGGATGCGAAGGACGATCCCGCATGGGAGCCGCTGTTCGAGGCGGGGCTGGGGCTCACCTTCAAGGAGTATCCGTTCAGACAGGAGCGCAGGGATCTCGATGTCATCGAGCATGAGACGGTCGAGAGCGGCCTATCCGTGCGGCGCGTCATCTGGCGTACGTCGCAGGGCGAGGTGTCGGCGCGATGGACCGACGGATGGCAGCAGGAGCACTGGCTGAAGTCGCCTGAGGACTACCGCGTGATGACTCACATCGTGGGGAACACCGACGTCGTCCCCGACTACGACTCCTTCGGCGCGGCGGAGCGGGAAATGCAGCCGTACGCGGTCACGTGGTCGATGATCGGACGTACGCCGCTCCAGGAAATGCTCGTCGACTACGCCGGCCTGGAGAGCTTCAGCTTCCATCTCTTTGACTACGAGGAGGAGGTCCGTCGTCTCTACAAGGCGCTGTTCGACAGCTTCCGCCGCAAGGCGGAGATCGTGGCCGCCGGGCCGGGGCGCTTCGTGTCGAACCTGGAGAACTTCACGGCAGAGACGCTGGGCCCGGACCGGTACGAGGAGTTCCTGCTACCCGTGTACGAAGAGTGCTTCGCGCCGCTCCACGAGGCAGGGAAGATCGTCGGCTGTCACTACGACGGCAAGACGGCGAGCGTGAAAGGGCTCATCGCCCACGCACCGATCGATCTCATCGAGTCGCTGACGCCGCCGCCGGAGGGCGACCAGTCGCTCGCCGAGTGCCGGGCGGTATGGCCCACGAAGCTCTTCTGGTCCAATCTGAACGCCTCGGTCTACGAGCTCCCGCCGGGGGAGTTGCACCAGCTCGTTCTCGACCGCGTCGCGGAGGCCGCGCCCGACGGCCGGCGCCTGGCGTTCGAGATCTCAGAGGCCCGTCAGGCGAACTGGCGCGAATCCATCCCCGTGGTGCTCAAGGCGCTCAAGGAGACCAGGAGCTGATCGACCCTCCTGTCACCACTCGCTCCGTTCCGGAGTCGGGTGGACGAGCATGGAGTACTTGATACGGTGGATGCCCATGATGGCTACTTCTTCTCTGCTTCCTTGACGAGCGCCTCGCATTCGGCAACTTCATCGTCGCTCAGACGTTCGCCGCTTATCGCCAGGTTGTGCTCAGCCTGGCTCGGGCTCGACGCGCCTACAATGGCGAAGGTGACCGCCGGATGGCTCAGCACCCACACGAGTGCGAGCTGCGTCACGGACCATCCGTGCCGGTCGGCGATCTCCTGTAACTCGCCGTGGAGGAAGGCCATGCGCTCGAACTGCGGGCCCTGGTGGCGTTCGCGTCTGCGATCCCAGGCCGGATACTCGGAGCCCGGCTTGAGGCGGGGGGCGAGCCAGCCCTGGCCGAGCACGCTGTAGACGCCCACTGAGATGTTGTTCTCCAGACAGAAGTCGAGCCGGCCGTCGTCGCGTGCCTCCGTGTCGAGCAGGCTGTAGCGAATCTGGTAGTTCTGGATCGCCGCAACGGCCCGTGCCCGCCTGAGGTGCTCGAACGAGTAGTTACTCACGCCGATGTAGCGCACGTCTCCCGAGGCCTGGTACTCGGCAAGCGTCCCGTAGGCGGTCTCGATCGGGGTGATCTGGTCGTCGCGGTGGAGCAGGACGATGTCCAAGGGATCCTGCCGGAGACGGGTCTTCGATCCTTTGAGGAACTCGGCCTGCGCAGTCGGGCTGCAGTCCCGGGTCTTCTCCTCATCGCGCCCCATCCACAGGTACCACTTCGTCATCACGAGGGCCTTGCCCCGGCGCGTCGCCCCGTCATCGTCGAGTGCGTAGCCGATCAGCCGCTCCGCGTGACCCATGCCGTACCCGGTCGCCGTGTCTATGAGATTCACCCCGCGGTCGACGCACGCCTTGATCGTGTCGACCGACGCGAGGTCGTTCTGCGGTCCCCAGTCGGTGCCGCCGGCCTTCCAGGTGCCGAGTACGATGTCGCTGACTTCAAAGTCCGTGTTGCCGAACGGTTCCCGGTGAATCATCTCAACGTCTCTCCTTCTTCTCTGCATACGGTAGCTTTCCGACCGCGACGCCCGGACTCATGCGAGCGGTAGCCGGGTCAGTGGAGGCTACCGTACCATCGGCCGGGTCTGATGAACAAGGAGGCCCTTGTATCAGCTCACCAGACATGGCATGGTCTTTCTGAAAACGAGGAGTTCTGCATGAAGATCACCGGTATCGTTGCGCACCTGCTCGACTCGCAGGCGAAGTATCCGTTCGACTGGCAGGTCGACCGACCCGGCTCCGATGACGGGCGCGGGCAGGACAGGCAGTACTCCTGTCTCCTACGTGTCCAGACCGACGACGGCATAGAAGGCCATGGAGTGGTGCCGAGCCGCGGTCGCGCGACAATCGACGTTGTTGAGCGCCGCTTCGGCTCGATCCTGATCGGTCAGGATCCGCTGAACAGCGAGTGCCTGTGGGAGCGGATGTGGGACATAGATCGGCTGGAGGAGTTTCCCATCTACGCGCAGGGAATCGCCGATCTCGCGCTCTGGGACATCAAGGGCAAACACGCGCGCATGCCGGTCAGTAAGCTCGCCGGCGGCTATCGGGATGAGATACCGGCGTACGCCTCCACGACGAGCTACGACACAGAGGAGGAGTATCTGCGGGTGATCGACGCGGCACTCGAAGAGGGATACCGCTCGATCAAGTTGCATCTGCGCTACCGCGACGTACGCACGAACGCCGGGCTGTGCTCTGCCGTGCGCAAGCACGTCGGCGAAGACATCGAGCTCACCCTGGACGCGTCGGCCCTCTGGGACTACACCGACTCGCTCTGGTTCGGACGGAGACTCGAGGAGCTCGGGTTCGCGTGGTATGAAGAACCCATGCGCGAGTTCGACCTCGAGAGCTATGCCAAGCTGTGCCGCGATCTCGACATTCCCGTACTGGCCGCCGAAACGCCCGACGGCGCGCACTGGAACGCCGGAGAGTTCATCCGCCGCGGCGCCTGCGACATCATGCGCACGAGCACCCACTACAAGGCCGGGCTCACCGGCGGGCTGAAGGTGGCTCACCTCGCGGAGTCCTACGGCATGTACGCGGAGGTTCATGGCGGCGGGCTCGCAAACCTGCATCTGGGCCTTGCGATACCGAACAACCGATACTATGAGGACCTCGTCATCAGCGTCGAGCAGGTCCACGACATCGGCTCGCGCGGAGTGCCGATCAAGGACGGGATGGTGCGCCTTCCCGACGGATGTGTCGGGCTCGGGCAGGAGCTCGATCTGGAGTACATCGAGAAGAACGCCGTGCACACCGTACGGCTTCCCGGATAGCTGCGGCTTCCACCGACGCCATGGACACCTTCTTCACGAAGGCCTTTGAGAGCCTCTCTCCTGCCGACCGCGAGGCGTACCATCGCACCGTGTTCATGCACATGGACACGGCCCACGCCGCCGAGCTGCGTCGTGAGTACTACCGGACCAGACTGCGCCGCATGGGCGAGAACGTCTCGATCGGGTGCGGGGTTACCTTCGTCAACCCGCAGCACATCGCGCTCGGCGACGACGTGGCGATCGACGACCACTGCACCCTCGTCGCGCGATCCGAGCGCGGCATCACCCTCGCAGACGGCGTGCGCCTGAAGCACCGCGTCTACCTCGATACCGAGGGCGCCGAGGGGTATGTCGAGATCGGCTCGCGGG
>SLST01000015.1 GCA_007130265.1 Spirochaetales bacterium | reverse complement strand
CGCCTGCGCGTAGAGGCTCCCGAGGTCGGTCCCTCCGGAGGCGATATAGGCGGACTCGAACAGCTCGTCGGCGAGCTCGAAATCGCGGATCGTCATCGCGAATCGTCCGAGCCGCGCCGCGACGTCGGCGAGAAGGTCACGATCGTCGATCAGCGGAACGATCTCGCGTGCGACACGCTCGAGCGACGCAACGTTACGAGCGTTGTCGAGAACGTGCGAAAGCCGGTCGCGAAACGCTCCATGGGACGAGTTCGCGATGAGCCATTCGATCGCCTCATCAGGGCCGGGGTCCTGCCCATGGCTCTCGGCGTCAAGGCTGCCAGGCAGGAGAACGATCATGACACACAGGCTGAACACCACACGGCCTGCACAAAAGATGAGAGGACCAGTCTTCACATCTCTAGTGTCGGCGCGATGACGCCTGGATATGACCGATCGCGGCGCCGTCTGCAGCGCCGTCTGCAGCGCCGTCTGCGGCGCCGTCTGCGGCGCTATCTGCGGCTTCGCAGGCCCCGCAGAAACTTGAACAGCCCGATCCCACCGACGGCGAGCAGACCAATTCCACCGAGGGTGAGGAGCGCTCCGCCGATCCCCAAACCGACGCCGCTGAGAACCGTCAGCACGCCGGCTCCCGCAATGATACCGCCGGCGAGGCGGTCCTCCCTGCTCGACGCGCCGACGACCACGCCGGCGACCGTTACGATGCCCCCGGCGATAAACGCCCAGGGTCCACCGAGTGAGCCGAGAATCAGGAGTGCGGCCCCCCCGAGAAGCCCTCCGATTCCCGCGGTTCCCTGTTTCACGAGCGTACTCGTAGGGACGATCTCTCTCCTGTCACTCATGGCTTACCTCTTTCTCCGTCTGCCTCGATCCGGCCTCAGTGTCGAAACGAGCGTTGACCCGTGAACACCATCGTGACCTCCCGGTCGTTGCACGCTTCGATTACCTCGTAGTCGCGCAGACTCCCGCCGGGCTGTACGACCGAGGAAATCCCTTCCCGAAGACCCACGTCAACCCCGTCGCGAAACGGAAAAAACGCGTCGGAGATCATGGCGCTACCGGGCAGACCGCCGCGCTCGGCGACGGTCCGCTCCCAGATCTCCTCACCCTCGCGGGTCGCGGAGATCTCGTTATACGCGACCGAGCGACGCTCCCAGGCGAGTCGGTCGGCGTGTTTGCGGTACGCCTTGTCCCGCGCGATTTCCGCCACGCCGACCCGGTCCTGCTCGCCGGTCCCTATGCCGACGGTGACACCGTCCTTGACGTAGATAACCGAATTGCTCGTCACGCCGAACTCGACCATCCATCCAAAATACATATCCGCGAGCTCGCTCTGCGTCGGTTTCCGGCTGATTTCGTACGTCCGCCCCTTGCGTTCGGTCCGGGCAAGGGCGAAATCCGCCGGTGATCTGAGATCCGGCACCTGCGACCACTGCACGATCACCCCGCCGTCGATCAGACTGGAAAACTCGACGACGCGCTGTCCGACGTACTCACGAAGCCGTGCGATGTTCCGGATCCGCATGATGCGCAGGTTCTTGCGCGAGGCGAGTCTCTCGACCGCGCCGGGCGCGAACTCGGGCGCAACGACGACCTCCGAGTACGAGTCTGCTATCTGCTGCGCGGTCTCCAGATCGAGCTCGCGGTTGACGGCAACCGCACCGCCGAACGCCGCGAGGCGATCTGCGTAGTAGGCTTTGCGGTAGCTCTCCTCGAGCGACTCTGCGATCGCGACGCCGCACGGATTGTTGTGCTTCACGATCACGGTTGCCGGCGCGTCACCGAGGTACCGCAGAATGTTGAGCGCGCTGTCGACGTCGGTGATGTTTATCTTGCCGGGATGCTTGCCGCTCTGCAGTAACTCGACATCGCTCGCGAGAAACCGACCCGGTGCGATCGTCTCCGTCTCGCCGAGCACGAGATTGCCGTTCACGAGCCGGTAGAGCGACGACTGCTGCTCCGGGTTCTCTCCGTACCGTAGTCCGCGCTCCTCCCCGTCGATCGTCCATGTGGCCTTCTCGAAGTAGAGCGTCTGGCGGCCCGACTCGTCGGCAAAGGTCACCTCCATGCGCTCGGGAAATCTGTCGGGATTCATGCTGCGGTAGGCGTCACGACTGCTCATCGGACGACCTCGTACGGGCCGAGCGCGTCACCGGGCGAACAGTCGCTGAGGTAGTCAGCGATCACCCTGTCGTACTGGGCCGTGTGCCCGAACGCCTTCTGGGCAAGGCGAAAGCGCGTCTCAAGCACGGTCGCCCCGTCGTTCTCGTGCAGCTCATCGACGACTCTCGAGTAGTCGGCGGGATCGCAGACGGCGGCGACACGCAGGTAGTTCTTGGCGGCCGCCCGAAGCATGCATGGTCCGCCTATGTCGATGTTGCCCCGAGCATCCTCGGCATCGGCGCCGGCGCGCGATGAAACGCTGCGGAACGGATAGAGGTTGACCACGACCATGTCTATCAGATCCGCCTCGAGACGCAGGCGGTCGTGCTCGTGCGACTCGTTATACGGCTCGCTGAGGATCCCGAGATAGATGCGGTAGTCGAGCGTCTTGACCAGGCCACCCTGCATCTCCGGCTGCCCGGTGTAATCGCTGACCTGCTTGAGTCGCCCCTGCGCGCCGTCGCCAAGGATGTCCCGGATTCGTGTGTAGGTGCCGCCGGTCGAATAGATGATCAGCCCCTCCACCGCCGTCAGACCGGGCACGAACGACTCAAGCTCGCTCTTGTCGGAAACACTGATCAACACGCGTCGCACGGGCACGCGATCGTCTACCTGTCGCACTCGGTTCATACGAGCCTTGTACCACGATTGCCGGCCAGTGTCACGGGCAGGATCAGGCGCCGCGGGCGGAACTGCCGGCCACGTTGATCTCCCGGCCCCCGTCGTGCTACCTTTGGCTGGTAATGAGACATATCTACTTCAGGCGAGTCTTTGGAACGGTGCTGATCCTGCTCGCCGCTACGGCCTTTGCACAAGCACCCGAAGACGAGGAGATATTCGTTCCAACATACTCGCTGGGCGACCAGACGCTGGCCATCAACCTCGGTCTGTTCGCTCCCCTCTTCATCACCGGAGGGGCGGAGGGCATATCGGACGGCATCACGCGCCCGAACCTGACGCTCGGCGGGGTCGGGTCGATCGCGTGGGGAAGCCACCTCACCAACGAGATCAAACTCGGGGTGGAGGTCGGCGGAAGCTTTTCCTTCACGCCCAATCGTCGCCCGCTCTTCCTCGTACCCATCACCTTCGAGTCGAGCTACCTGTTGCAGGCCTACCCGCTCGAGTTCCCGGTGACGCTCGGTCTGGGAATGAGTTTCGCGCGACTGGGAGAGGACCTGAAGCTCGATCCGTTCATCCGTCCGGGAGGAGGGATATACTGGAACTACAGCTCGCAGTGGGCATTCGGCGCGAAACTGCGATATTGGATAATTCCGCAGATCTATAGCGCGCGCAGCGAGGCCGGTCGCGACGAATCGCGGATCGGGAACTTCCTCGAGCTCTCGCTCTCGGCCTTGTACCGGTTCTAGGAGACAGGTGATGCACAAGAACGTTCAATCTACACTCCTGCTGGTCGTGGTGGTCGCCGTCGCCATCGGCGCCTGTACCCAGCACCCGTACGGCCTCTTCGCGAGCATACAGCGCGAACGCCGTATCCCCGTCGACCGAAACCTCGGCAAGGAGCTCACGGTCGGCGCGTTTGCCAAGGCAGGCGGGACCTATTTTGCCGCGACCGGTGCGCTCCATTACCGCGAGCAGGACGACCCGGCCGCGGGCCGGAAACCCGAATGGCAGATCGCCCCGGCGCCTTCGGTCGACGGGCAGCCGTACCGCACCATGTCGCTCGTGGCCGGCAATTTCGGCGCCGGCGAGCGGGTCTATACCGTCTTTGTCAGCCCCGATGCTACCGATTCCGGCGTGTATGTGGTCGACCCCGCCACGCCCGATGGCACTCCGAACGAAATTTGGGAACTCCCGACGGGCGTGCGCCGGATCAACGAAGTGTTCGCGATCAACGACGGCACCGAGCGGCTGATCGTCTCCGTCGCGACGACCGACACCCCGGCGAAGCACGTCCTCTACGCCTCGAGCGACGGAACCGCCTTCGTCCCGCTCTCCGGCACTACGCTCGACAACTCGGCCTGGATCGGCGTCGCGACGGACGGCACCGACGTTGCCTATCTGAGCACGACCGGAGTCACGCGCCACGCAGGCGGCGTTGACCCGGCCACCGCCCCTGACGCGGTCACCCCGACGGGGCCTGAGGCAAGGGACTCCGACGCGATCTTCACGAGCATCCTCTACGACGAAGACGGTGGACTGCTCTGGCTCGCCGACAGCAAGGGCTACCTCTATACGAGCGACGACTTTGGCGCCACGTGGCAGAAGGGCAACGCCAACGAGGTAAGCGCCACCAATGACGCCCCCATCTGGTTCACCGCCCTCGCGGCCGTACCGAAAGGGCCGCAGACGACGATTATCATCGCGGGTACCCGCGGCCACGGGTACCGCGTCGTGGGAACCTCAGGCGAGGTGGATGCGACGACCTCCGTCACATCACCCGACGTGCCCGGGTCGAACTACCAGGGCAGCAACCTCCCGTCCGCGGCAATCGAGACGATCTTCGTCGATCCGGCTATGGTCACCGACTTCCCGGTCGAGACCGCCGACGGACCGGAAAGGTGGGATGGAAATCTGCTCTTCGTGGGGACTGCGCAGATGGGTCTGTGGAGAACGCTCTCATCCGAGTCGGGGCCGAACCAGTGGGTGCGTGAGTAAGCGAAGGCTAGTCGCTCAGAATGATCCTGATCGCTTCGGCGGTATCGGGGTCGGAATAGTTTGCTTCCACTTCATCGGAGGTCAGCCCGACGAGCTCGTGGCTCAGGTAGTGGATCCAGGTGTCGTCTTCGGGCCGGCTGACGACGTGCCGACGACACCAGTAATCGGGCTGAATCGGCAACTTCTCCGGCAGGAACTCCCTGGTCTTGTAGTCGTGAACCGCCACCTTGATGTCATCCCGCGGAATACCCTTCTCAAGGAAGATCTCCACGAGATGGTTGACGGTGTGACCTGAGTCGAATATGTCGTCGACCAGCAGAACGCGATCACCGCTGCGCAGATATTCCGGGCTGTAGGTCCATCCGTCGACCATGACCCGTTCGCTCGTATGGATGTCGGTGTACGACCTCGCCACTACGGCCGCGTAGAAGACAGGCCTCTGCCCCCGACGCACAACCTTGAAGTACTCGCTGAGCACGTTACCCAGGTAGGCGCCGCCGCGCAGGCTCACGTAGATGACGTCCGGGACGAACCCGTCGTCGTGAATCCTCCGGGCCAGTTTAACCGCATTGTCGCGGACTATCGTCGGGGCGAGGAATTCTTTCGGCATTATCTCACCACCGTCAGTTCCAGCTCGTCGCCGTCACGGACCACAACGATATCCCAGGTACGCCCATGTTCGGACATCCTCGCGTAGTAGTCCAGAGGCGATGTGACCGCAGCTCCGTTGATCGACCGCACCACGTCGTACGCCGCCAGTCCGCCGAGATCCGCCGGTGTGCCCTGATCGACCCGCGAAACGACCACTCCGGCATCATCGGGCAGCGTCAGCCGGGCGGCGAGCTCAGGCGTGATCGGATACACACTCATCCCGGGCCAGAGGTTTCGGCTCTGTTGGCGAATCGAGGCCTCAGACGTTCGTTCGGCGATGGGAACCCGCACCTTCAGCTCCTCACCCTGCCTCACGAGGGTGAAGACCGGCTCGGCGCCGACGGGCAACTCACCAACGATGAGTATGAGCTGATCGGAATCGTGTATTGCCGTGCCGTCGATCGCCGTGACGAAATCGCCGGGGTAGATATCGCCCGCGGCCGGTGACTCCGCAAACACGCTGTCGATCAGAGCGCCACGCCGGCCGGGCAGCTCGAGCGATTCGACCTGCTGCCGATCGACCGACTGGATCGAGACGCCTAACCACCCGTAGCGAATCTCGGCCCCGCGGAGGAACGATTCGATCGTACGGATCGTGTTGTTAATGGGGATAGCGAACCCGAGCCCCGCGCTCACTCCCGTCGCGCTGGTGATCCACGTGTTGATTCCCACGACCTCGCCTTCGAGATTGACGAGGGCGCCGCCGGAATTGCCCCGGTTGATGGACGCGTCGGTCTGGATGAAATCGCTGATGTTGCCGATCATCGAGCCGGATCGTCCCACCGCGCTCACGATACCGGCAGTAACGGTGTTCTGATACCCGAACGGGCTGCCGATCGCGACAACCCAGTCACCAACTCGCAGCGAATCCGAATCTCCGAGCCGCGCGACGGGAATCGAACCCTGGCTGCGGAAAGAGACCATTGCGAGGTCCTTCCTCCGGTCGCGGCCGACGAGCGCCGCGTCGAACTCGGTTCCGTCGTCGAGAACTACGGTGATCGCGTCTGCGTCAGCCACGACATGGTCGTTCGTCAGAACGTAGTGAGTCTGTCCTTCCCGACTCACGATTACTCCTGAGCCAAGCCCTTCGGACTCGAATTCGCGTCGACCCGGCTCCTCCTCGTCCGGCTCTCCGAACCGGTCGAACGGCAGCCCACTGGGGACCGCGAGTCGTGCCCGAACGTCGATGCGAACGACACTCGGCAGTGCGGTTTCGGCTATCGAACGGAACGAGCTCTGCAGAGACCGAAGCGAGTCGGTTGAGACCGGTGCAGGCGACCCGCTGCCGGTGCGGATGATGCCGGGTTCACCGGTGGAACAGGCGCCGAGCAACAAGACGGTGACGAGCACGAGCGTCGAGGCTGATAGACCGATGGTGATCAGGGTCCAGGCCGACGGTCTGCCGGACGCCCTTCGCGATGATGTCATGAGACCTCCACGGACTCTTCGGCCCGAGTCATGATCTCCACCCCGTCGTCGAGGATCGCGATGGTATGCTCGTAGTGCGCGGAGACCGATCGGTCAGCCGTCACGACCGTCCAGTCGTCGTCGAGCACTTCCACATCGTCTCCGCCGAGGTTGATCATGGGCTCGATGGCGAGTACCAGTCCCGGCTTCAGCCTCGGATTCGGCCCGCGGGACACGTAGTTGGGCACCTGCGGCTCCTCGTGGACGGCAAACCCGACCCCGTGCCCACAGTACGGGCGTACCACCCCGTAGCCCTGGGCGGTTACATGGTCGTAGATCGCCCGGGAGATGTCCTGGACGCGCCCCCCCGGGCGGGCGGCTGCGATTCCGCACTCGAGGGCCTCCCTGGTCGCGAGCAGGAGCTTCTCCACGTCTCGAGATATCTGTCCTGCCGGGAATGTTGCGGCCGCATCGCTGATATACCCCTCGAGATCGACGCCGATATCGAGACTCACCACGTCTCCCTCCCGCAACGTGCGTCGTGTCGGAAGGCCGTGAATAACCTCCTCGTTCACCGACACGCAGAGCGCCGAGGGAAACCCCATGTAGCCGAGGAAGGCAGGTCGTGCGCCGGCGGCACGCAGCAGTGAGCGGCACTGCGAATCAAGCTCGATCAGCGGCAGCCCCGGTTCTACCATCTCACCGAGCCGGCGGAGCGTTCGGGCGAGAACTATTCCCGATTCACGTATGAGCTGGATCTGTCTGGGGTTCTTCAGTTTCATGGGCTACTCGTTCGATGCAACTTACTATCTCGCCTCAGCGTTTTCAAGCCGGCCGCCGGCGGGCAAGCCGAGCTGCGCCTGCAGCAGGAGCGCGTCGGGCGAGGAAGGATCGATCGCGAATGCCTCGGCGAGCAATCGTCGGCTCTCTGCGGCGTTCGGCACAAGACGGGCGGCCATGAGAAACACCTGAGCGCGCATCCGACCTTTGGCGTGCCTCGCAAGCAGCAGTGCGTTCTCGAGCCGTGTCTGCGCCTCCTCGGTCTGTCCCGAGCGAGTGAGGGCGACCGTGGCGTTGAGCGCCGAATGCCACGAAGGCAGCATGACAAAGCTCGCCGTGAAGTGCGCGGCCGCCTCATCCCATCGCCCGGTCCGGGCAGCAAGCATTCCGCGATAGAACCGACTCCAGGCCGGCTCCGGTCCTCGATCGCCGCGCAGGGAGGCCGCCCATCGAAGAACGCGCTCGACCTCAACGAGTCGCTCGCGCGTGTACAGATACCACGCCGCGTAGCGGAAAGAGTGATCGTCCGGAAACCGCTCGAGCAAAATCCACAGATCTGCCTCGTAGCCCCGGCGATCGGGATCCTCCTCGAGCTGGAGCGCGAGCAGCCGCGCCTGCGCCTCGTACTCGGTAGCGAACCAGCCAGTCAGCTCAGGCGGCTCGAACCCGGCCGCCCACCGAGCGAGCGCTAATGCGCGGGCGACCGGCCATGAGTCCGGATGGCGTGCCGACGCATCAGTAAGCAGCTCGAGCGAACGGTCCTCGGCAGCAGCGCCTCCACGGGCTGCAGTCAGATGAGCGAGGTTGATGAACGCTTCCGGCGGTGGTGAAGCGTCCGCGCCGTCGTTCGCGCCGTCGTTCGCCGAGGCCCTTCTGTTGTCCACGAGGGCCTCGTACACACGAAACGCCTCTGCGTCGTTGCCCGCGTAGTAGTGCGCGTCTGCGAGGCGCATCTGCACCACCGCCTCCGAAGACCGGAGTTCCGACAGAAGCGATGCCGCCTCGTCGAATCGACCACGATCAGCGAGCACGTCAGCAACGAGGAGCGGCCAGGTCCGGCGCAGACCCGCCGCCCTGGCAAGCTCTAGGGCCGACTCCTGGTCATCGAGCAGGAGCAGAAGAACCGCATCGAGCGCATACCGCTCGTCACCGGTCAGGCGCCATGCGGTCTCATAGTCCTGTGCCGAGCTTGACGTCCCCAGTCTGGCCAGGAGCACCTCATCGCGCTCATCCTCGGGATGATCCGCGGGAACTTCACGGTTGGAGAGAAGCGCCCACGCATAGACCACGGGAGCCGCACGTCCGAGCTCGCCGGAGGCGATTTCGAGTGCTTCGGTCGCGCGACCGGCTCGCACGGCCGCGTACACCGCGACCGATCTGATCGTCGTGTTCGCAGGGAACTCCCGCACCAGACGTCGTGCCGTCTCGTCCATTCCGCGTGTCGAACCGTTGGCGCGGTAGAGATCGTGGGCGCGTCGGAATACACGCATCGCTTCTCCGGCCGTACGAGCGCGCTCGGCGAGCCAGGGAAGCATCGCGTCGACTTCTTCATAGAGGCCGTCGGCGATCAGGATGTCGAGTTCCTCGAGCCCGAAGACGAGATCCCGTCGAGACCGGCGAACCGTCACGCCCAGCACTATACCCAGGGTCACCGCAGCGAGCGTCACGACCGCAAGCACGAGAAACACGATCTGGCGCGTACGGAGCGTCATCCCGAACAGGCCTTGCGGATCGCGTCGAGCACTCCATTGACGAATCGGTACGACTCGTCGGCGCCGAACTCCCGGGCGAGCCCGACGGCTTCGTCGATAGTGATGGAGGCCGGAATATCGCGCTGGAACAGGAGCGAGTACGTAGCCAGCCTCAGTATCGCGAGATCCACCTTCGCAAGCCGCTCGATCTTCCAGTGGTCCAGGTGGTCGCGAATCTGCGCGTCCACCTCCTCCATATGCTCGAGCGCGCCACTGACGAGCAGACGACTGAACGCAAGCGTCTCCTCCCGACCGGGCTGCGGGTCAAGCCAGGAGAACTCCAACAGTTCGTCGCGAGGCGGTCGTCCAACGTCCCAGCTGTAGAGAGCCTGCATGGCATAGATGCGTGCTTTGCGCCGGGACGCCATATTCGCCTACCAGGGAATGTTGGACTCAAAGACCGTGACCTCTGCCTCTTCTCGCAGATCGCCCACGATCTTCTCAACAGCCATGCCGAGCGCCTGCTGTTCCTTCTGGTTTGCGAGCAGATTACGAATCTGTTGGCGCACGGTCACGCTCTGGCCCGGCAGAATCGGGTCGTCGAGTGAGAGTATCCGGGCGGACCGCCGGTCGGTGACGAGCACGATATGCAGCGCGACGTTCGACTCGAGCACTCCGGCAACCTCACCCTCGCTGAGTCCGAAAAGCGCATCGATGAATACCCGGCCGAGCAGTTGCTGGCTCCGCGGGTCATTGCGCATGAGATACCCGAAGTTATCCGCGTTTATCGACGAATCGTCGAGAGCACGTCGTTCGAGCTGCTCAAAAGTGAGCGCACCGCTTCGAATCTGCCTCCGATACGCCTCGAGATTCGTGCGGGCTACCTGCCGTTCCTGATCGGTCTTCCCGCGCAGATCCACATAGACGTGACGAAAACTGACCATTGCCGGGTTCGTGAAGGACGTTGCCTGCTCCTCGTAGAACGACTGAACCTCGGCCTCACTCACGTTCGTCACGCGCGCGAAGAGCTCGGACTCGCGTTGTCGAACATACTTGAGCTTGATGAGCTCGTCGGTCACATCTTCGAGGAAATCGACCCACGGACGGCCGGTCTGCTGCTCCACCTGGAAACGGAACTGCTCTTCGCTCAGCGTCACCCCGAGCGCCTGGCTCCACTGCTGGCGCTGCACCGTGAGGTAGTTCCGGATCTCTTCCTGAGTGACTCGGACACCCGCACGTGAGGCCGCCTGGAGCAGCAGTTCGTCGTTGATGAGTGCCTCGAGAACCTGTTGCTTCTCCGCAGGCTGGAGCGCGCGGCCGACCTGCTGCTCGAAGAGGGCGACTTGCGAGTCAACGTCGCGTCGGCCAATGTTGACCGTCTCCACGAGCCGCACAATCGCAACGGGGCGATCGAGCACCTGCGCCGGTGCCGTAGCAGCTACCATGAGAATCAGTAGAGCTGCCGAGAAGAGAGCTGCGAACCGCATGCCTGCGCGAGGGAACCGAAAATTAAACATAGCTCTCCTGGTAAGATAGCACGGAATCACACCGGGTGCAGCGTGGCGAGACGGTCGCGCAGTTTTTTCGTGCCCGGCAGCCTGCCGTCCAACTCGAGTCCCCGCTGAAGGTAGGTGTTCGCGGTCACCGCATCACCAATATCCGCGTAGAGTTCAGCACCCTTCTTCAGGAAGAAGGCGAGCTACTTGCGCCCAAGATCAAGCAAGAGAACCTCGTCGATGCAGAGGATCACCTCCTGCGGCGGCATCGACACCGGCATCTTGAAGCAGACAAGCGTCCGCAGCTTCTCAGTGACCTCAGCGAAAAAGTGACGAAAGTACGGCTTGTCGAGCTCGAAGTCGATGACGGAGGTGAGCAAACGGAACGCGTGGCCGTACTCACCCCGCCGCTCGTACTCTTCGGCAAGCAGGAAGGCGCAATCCATGAAATCCTCTCGGTCGAGGTGCGCGCGAAGATCGAATCCGTCGCGCTCGCAGAGCCGATCGTACAAGTCAAGGGCGTCGTCCTCGTTATGGTGCAGCAGGTCGTAGAACACCAGTCTTGACTGGAACTCGTAGTCGTCCGGCCGACTGCGCAGGAAGTCCCGATAGTCAAAGCGGACCTCCGGGCGGAGAATCATCATCCTCCGGTCGTACTCTTCGCGCCGAATTGGGTCGATCAGCGTCTCATACGCGCGAATGAGGCTCTGCATCGCCTCAACGGCGTCGCCCGGCTCGTGGTTGACATCTGGATGAAGCTCTTTTGCACGCCTTCGGAACGCACGTTTGATCTGTTCGGACGACGAGGTGACCTCGACATCAAGTATCTGATAGTAGCTCTTCAACTGATATTCAACCGTTTCCCGATCTCGGTTGCCTCCGCGGAAGAACTCAGCACATCCGAAAACTTCAGGAACATGCCTTCGCTTTCCATCTGTTTCATCAGGCGCTGCAGCCCCTTGTCGGCTCCGATAGCCTTCTTGGTGACAAAGGCGAATGACCGTTTGCCGACGACCGTGCCCGAACTGCGCAGGAACTCCGAGACCTTAGCAGGAATCTTGCCGCCGAACAGCGACACGACCTCCGTGCCGATCGCAACATACTCGTAGATGGTCAATTTGGTGTTGACGTCCCGACTAGCGTCGACGATGTCGACCTGGTGTCCCTGCGACTGGATGCCCGCGGCGAGTGCCTTTGAGATCTCGAGAAGCTTGTCACGCTTGACTTGTGGGACGAATATCACGGCCACTCTCATCGATGCCCCTCCCCGCCACCGGCCACGAATATGCTACTCGACGTCGATGTCGTCGTTCGTCTCATCAGCTGCGTCATCGTCTTGCGCCTCGAGTTCGACGCCACTGTCCGGGACCGATTCGTCGGGTATCGTGACCGGCTCATCGACACGCCACCACTCGACGACACCCTCCTCCTCAGCCTCCAGAGCGCGCGCGGCCGCCTCAACGTCGGCGTCCTCCGGCGTGCGGTTGATCCAGGCATACCCGAACAGAGTGACGAGGAAGATTGTCGCGATGATCGACGTAGCGCGAGTGAGGATGTTGCCCGAACGATTCCCGACGGGGGCAGCGCCGCCGCCTCCAAAAATGCCACCAAGTCCCTCGCCTTGCTCATCCTGCATCAGCACGATGATGATCAAGAGCAGGGCCGTGATAATGAACACCACCAGAAGAAAACCACTCAGAATAGCCATACACTTCCTTCAATCGACAGGATTCAGCGAAGGGACTACGCGTCAAACAGCGCGATCGGCGCAAAGGATTCGATCTCCAGCGAAGCCCCACCGACGAGAGCTCCGTCAATATTCTCCATCGCCATCAGTTCCTTCACGTTGGTCGGCTTCACCGAACCGCCGTACTGGACAATCAACCGCTGAGCCGCGTCCGTCGAGTACATCGAGCCGAGCACCGTGCGGATATAGGCATGTACCGCATCGGCATCCTGCGGCGTCGCCGTCTTGCCGGTACCGATCGCCCAGACCGGTTCGTAGGCGATGGTAACCCGGTCGAGCTGTCCCGGATCGACCCCCGCGAGGCCCTCGCGCAACTGGGTGCCGACGACGTCTTCGACCTGCCCCTGCTCGCGCTCCTCGATCGTCTCTCCAACGCAAAGGATCGCCTCGAGGTCATGGTCGAGGGCAAGCCGAACCTTTCGATTCACCAGCGCGTCAGACTCGAGATAGCTGTGCCTGCGTTCGGAGTGGCCGAGAATCACCACGTTCACGCCAACGTCCTTGAGCATGCGTACGGAGACTTCTCCGGTATGCGCTCCCTCGACTTCCGGTGCCATGTTCTGGGCGCCGAGCAGGATTTTCGACCCCTGCAGGACCGCAGCGACCGCCGGAAGAGACAGAAACGCGGGGGCAACCATCAACTTGTTGCGACTCGAGGAGAGCGTGCGGACGAGCTCCTGCGCAAACTCCGCCGATTCGGAGACAGTCTTGTGCATCTTCCAGTTGCCGGCGAGAAACGGTGTTCGCATTGCCTACTCCTCGAGCGCCGCGATCCCGGGGAGAACCTTACCCTCCAGGAACTCGAGCGATGCCCCGCCTCCGGTGGAGACGTGGTCAATCCGATCAGCCAGGCCGAAGGTGTTCACCGCGGCGACCGAATCGCCACCGCCAACGACGGTCGTGCCGGAACACTCCGCAACCGCCTTTCCGATCGCCAGCGTACCTTTCGCGAAGGCATCGAACTCGAAGACACCCATGGGACCGTTCCAGACGAGCGACTTGGCCCCTGAGATCGCTGAACGACACAGCTCGATCGTCTTGGGACCGATGTCCATGGCAACCTTGCCCTCAGGAACATCCACGCCGTCTACGGCCTCCGGCTTCGCGCTTTCCTTGAACTCTCCGGCCACCACGTGGTCCACCGGAAGGATGAGTTCGACCCCTTCGCGCTTCGCCTGCTCGATGAGATCGGTCGCCGTGGAGACAAACTCCTCCTCCACGAGACTCGCCCCGATCGAGTGGCCCTGCGCTTTGAGAAAGGTGTACGCCATGCCGCCGCCGATGATGAGCGTTGAGCACTTGGGCAACAGCGTTTCGAGCACACCGATCTTGGTCGATACCTTGGCGCCCCCGATAATCGCGACGAACGGCTTCGCCGGGTCCTCGAGGAGCGGCTGGAAGAACTTGACTTCTTTCTCGATCAGCAACCCGGCACCCGACGGCAGAAGGTGAGCCACTCCCTCCGTAGAGGCGTGGGCACGGTGCGCGCTACCGAAGGCGTCGTTCACGTAGACGTCGGCGAGCCGCGCGAGCTCACGCGCAAACTCGGTGCTGTTTTTCGTCTCTCCCTGGTGGAATCGCACGTTCTCGAGCATCAGGATCTCGCCGCTCCGCAGTTTCTCTGCCGCCTCGCGGACCTGCTCTCCCACGCAATCTGCGACGAAACCGACCGGCCGCCCGATCATCGAGGACAGTTTATCCGCCACGGGCTTCAAGCTGTACTCCGGGTCAGGAGTCCCCTTCGGCCGACCGAGATGGCTCATCAGAACCAGAGAACCGCCCTGGTCGATGATATACTTGAGCGTTGGTAAGCTCGCCTCAATACGCGTCGCGTCGGCCACCGCTCCGTTCTTCAGCGGCACGTTGTAGTCAACGCGCACCAATACGCGCTTTCCGCTCAGCTCGAGGTCCCGGACTGTCTTTAGTGCCATATTCCTCCCCCGCTCGCCTTA
This sequence comes from Spirochaetales bacterium, assembly GCA_007130265.1. Taxonomy (GTDB): domain Bacteria; phylum Spirochaetota; class Spirochaetia; order DSM-27196; family SLST01; genus SLST01. The sequence goes on along the minus strand of SLST01000015.1, from coordinate 3,633 downwards.
CTCGAGATTTCGGGTATCGCCTCATAGTACAAAACGAGCACTCGCGATGTCAACGAGACGGCCGTACGCGGGGGATCTCTGCCGCGCTGTCGGGCCGCGCTGTCGGGCCGCGCTGTCGGGCTCACTCGCGTCATGCAACCGTGACGCTATCGCAGGCGCCGAACTCTCTCATACAACACGGGAAAGAGATCCGGCGACGGCGAACCGGATCTCACACCCGAAGTCGGCGGTGAGACGGCCGGTTCATCCTCCGGCACGGCAAGAACAGCGTGACCGACTCTGATCATGTCGACAAAACCGCTCACCTCGAGGGAGCCCTCCGAGACGAGGTCGTCTACCGTGGTGATCACAAACGTTCCAGCCACATCCTCCGGCCGGTAGGCATACGCGAGCGCATCGGACGCCGGCCTCAAAGCCTCCGGCCTGATGATGTTGAAACGCGCGCCGGGAGAGACTCCATCCCGGCTCCCGAGATCGACAACCGCCCGGCGACCGTCGCGCCGGAGAATCACCCCACGCTCGGGAACCGCGCGAACCAGAGCCTCGGCCAGGGCGTCGGCGCCGGCGGCAGCCCGGTCCGGGCCGGTGCGTATCGTCATCAGCTCGCCTGCAAGCGCCCCGGTTCGCGCGACGTAGACGCCCGCACGCCACTCGAGACCGATCGCGGAGACCGACACGTCAAAATGTATGAAAAAATCGACATCATGAGATCTCGCCCGCGAGAACGCGTCGGCGTAGGCCGGAAGAACCGCAACATCAGCCAGGCTCAGACGGTCAAGCCCGGCGATCGTCCGCCGCAGAAACGACAGCAACGCTTCCTCGCTCTCGGGATATCGGTCGCTGTCGACCGCACGCAGATAGAGTGCGACCGGCGGCTTTGTGCGCGTCAGGGTGAACTGGTCGACTCCCCACCGTGAAGATACGCTTCGGGCGAGTGCGCTCGCGAACACCTCAACGGTCTGCTCGACACGACGATCATCGTACCCTTCATCGAGCAGGAGCACGAGCTCCTGGACGTAGGTTGCGCGAGCACCGATCTTGCGAAAGAGCTCCGCATACGCGCGTCGGATCTCCACGTCAAGCGGAGCGAGCTGGAGCGCTCGACGATACGCTTTCTGGGCTCGCTCGTACCGGAAGGCTCGCTCGAGCTCGGCGGCGTTCGCCGCGCGGAAATGGGCAAGCTCACTCCGCACAGGATGATCGAGATCGAGACGCTCAACCGCCACCCACTCGGTCCAGATGCGCAACGTCTCGTCTTCCGGGAAGATCCGCAGGCCGGTTCGTGCGCTCGACAAGGCTTCGGTGAGTTCTCCGAGCCGCAGCAGCGCGACCGCCCGCATGTACCATGCGTTCACGTCATTGCGATCGCCGGCGATCAGCTCTTCGGCGATCGTCGCCGTCTCGAGGTAGCTCCTCTCGGCGAGCGCCACGTGCGCGCGCATCGTCATCGCCGCCCGGTTCAGTGGATCAATCGCCTGGGCCGTACGCGCGGCGCGAGACGCCTGCTCGAGATCGCCGGATCGCAGGTAATACTGTGCCGCAAGAACATGCACTTCCGGTCGGTCCCGATGAACCGAGAGCGCGAGGTCGAGGTACCGCCGCGCAACCTCATCCTGCCCGAGATGCTCGTACACCAACACGAGAGAGAGTAGCGCTCTGCGTTGACCGGGGTTCAGTTGCAGCGCCCGCTCGAGGCTGGCCACCGCTTCCACGCTCTGGCCCCGCGCGAGCGCGAGCTCGGCGCGGCCGATTACCGCCTCCACATTGTACGGCTCGAGCTCCTGCACCCGACGAAAATACGCTTCCGCTGCGGCCAGGTCGCCACGCCCGATTGCCACGCGACCGGCAAGGTTCAGCACGTGCGGGTCGTTGCGCGCGAGTCGTGCGGCACGGTCGACGAAGTGTTGAGCGCGGTCGTGCTCTTCAAGCCAGAAGTACGACTCCGCAAGCCCGAGCGTCGCCTCGAGGAAGTTGGGGTTCTCCTCAAGGGCACGCTGGAACGACTCCACTGCCTCGTAGTATCTTTCGCGGGCGAGAGCGTCCATCCCCCGACGCGCGAGCTCCGACGCAGCCGACTGCGCGCCCACACCAATCGTGACGGCGAGGAACAGGAGTACGCAAAGGCTATGACGGATCCTTCTCATCCTTAGCCGCCACGATCTTGACCGTTTTGATCTTGTGTCCATCCATGTCCTGGATCACAAAGTCCATATCGCGATAGCTCACCTTCTCATACTTGACCGGTATCTTCCCGAAGAGGTCGAACACGAATCCGCCGAGCGTATCGAAGTCGTCGTCCGGCAGGTCGAAGTCGAGCTCCTCGTTGAGATCTTCGATGTCTACGCGGGCGTCGCAGAGGTACACCTTCTCTCCGATCTCGAGGATGTCCTCGCGCTCGTTGTCGAACTCGTCCTGGATGTCACCGACGATCTCCTCGATGATATCCTCAAGACAAACGACGCCGGAGACGCCTCCGTATTCGTCTACCGCTACGGCAATGTGCACACGGCGGCGTCGCATCTCGCGCAGCAGCGAGTCGAGCCTCTTGCTATCGGGCACGAAAAAGGGTTTGCGGATGATCTTCTCGACGGAGAACGCTTCACCGGACAGGTAGTACTGGAGAAGGTCTTTCGCGTAGAGCATTCCGACGACGTTGTCAATTGTGTCGCGATATGCGGGAAGCCTCGAGTGACCGCTCTCCGAGACTTTCTCAAGGACCTCGCGCGGCTCCATCTCAACCCCCACGAATGCGACGTCGATCCGCGGGACCATGACTTCCTTCACGGTCGTGTCGGACAGGGCTACGACTCCCCTGATCATGTCCTGCTTTTCCAGGTTCAGTTCGTCGTAATCACCGCCTTCGAGCGGCTCTCCGCGACGGAAGATCCGTTTCAGGAATCCGTTTCGACTCACGAGAGGAACTCCTTGTCCAGCTGTTTCACCAGGCGCTCCTGCAGTCCGAGCATCGGATGATCCATGGCATTCGCGCTTGAGAGGTCATACCCGTCATGAGTATAACCGGCGAGGTGGAGAAGTGCATGCACATATACCCGGAGGAACTCCTCGATCACCGGCACCTCGAAGGCAGCAGCGTTTCGTTCGACGGTCGGCAGCGAAACCGCCACGTCGCCCTCGATCGCGGCTTCGGTATCGTCCACACCTCGCTGCTCGTCGGCGGCAAAGGTGAGAACATCAGTCGGCTCGTCGGTACGACGATAGGTCCGGTTGAGCTCCTGGATTCGGTTTTCATCGCACAGCAAGAGGCTTACCGCCCACCGCTCTCGCCCCAACTCGTGGCAGACGACTCGTGCAATCCGCACCGGATCCGGCAGCCAATCAGGAGGGTCCACGTTTTCGCTGGAGACATCGACCTCCTGCATGCTACGTGCTCGCCCTCGCGTCCTCAGCCTCGTACGCATTGATAATCCTCTGGACCAACGGGTGGCGCACGACGTCGCGAGAGGTGAAATAGGTGAACCGTATCTCCGGTATGTTTCCCAGGATTTCGACCGCGTGCAGCAATCCTGAGGCATTCTTTCTCGGGAGGTCGATCTGGGTAACGTCGCCGGTCACGACCGCTTGCGTTCCCTCCCCGATTCTCGTCAGGAACATCTTCATCTGTTCACGCGTGGT
>SLST01000336.1 GCA_007130265.1 Spirochaetales bacterium | reverse complement strand
CGTCCATGGTGAAGCGCTCGCGGCTCCAGTCGCAACTCGCACCGATCTTCTTCAGCTGCTGCGTGATGATGCGGTGATGGTTCTCCTTCACCTGCCAGGTACGCTCGATGAACTTCTCACGGCCGAGCTCGAGTCGTGATGTGCCTTCCTCGATCAGCTGACGCTCGACGACCTGCTGTGTCGCGATGCCGGCGTGGTCGGTGCCGGGGACCCAGAGCGCGGGGCGTCCGAGCATCCGGTAGTACCGGATCGCGAGATCCTGGAGACTGTTGTTCAGACCGTGACCAAGGTGGAGCACCCCCGTGACGTTGGGCGGCGGGATCACGATAACATAGGGTTGGCCCTCGCCTCGAGGAGCGAAGTAGTCGCCCTCCTGCCACAGGGCGTAGATGCGATCCTCGAATTCGTTCGGGTCAAAGCTTCTGGCGAGCTCCACGGCCTGCATGATGCCTCCTGGTACCGTAGAAGGCTACCGAACCGGACGCGGGCTGTCTACCGGGTTGCCGCCGAGTTACCTCCGGACCGGTTTACAACGAGACGAGAACCGCTACAATGATGGGCCAGGGAGGCACTATGTCCGACGGCCGTGGGTTGTCCCACCGCGCGATCCGCGAAGCAGCGTACGAGGCGAACATGGCGATCTACCGGTCCGGGTTGATCATCCTCACGTGGGGAAACGCGAGCGCCGCGGACCACGCCTCCGGGGTCTTCGCGATCAAACCGAGCGGCGTTGCCTACGACGAGCTGTCCCCGGAAAAGATGGTCGTCGTCGGGATCGAGACCGGGGAGGTCGAGGACGGCGCCTTGCGCCCCTCGTCGGATACGGCAACGCACCAGCGGATATTCGCGTCGTTCCCCGCTGTTGGCGGTATCGTACATACTCACTCGACGTTCGCCACCTGCTACGCCCAGGCCGCCTCGCCAATTCCGTGCATGGGCACCACCCATGCCGACCACTTCGCCGGACCGGTGCCGGTCACACGGCATCCGAGCGCCGAGGAAATTGCGGCGGGGTACGAGGCGGCCACCGGCGACATCATCGTCGAGCACTTCAAAGCCAACGCACTCGATCCCCTGCACGTTCCCGCGGTGCTCCTGCCGCACCATGGTCCCTTCGCCTGGGGCGAGTCGGCCGCGAAGGCGGTGGAGAATGCCGTCGCGCTCGAGGCCGTGGCGCGTATGGCGCTGTACACCGGCACGATCGTCCACGCGAGCCCGCCCATTCCGGACCGGCTGCAGCAGAAGCATTTCGCGCGGAAGCACGGAAGCGATGCGTACTACGGCCAACCCGGTTGATCTCACGACTATACCAATAGGAGAGGGGTGAATGATGAATAAGGAAAGTCAGTTGAAGAACGTGATCTCCGCCGGCACCGGCGTACTCGGCGTGGAGTTCGGATCGACCCGTATCAAGGCAACGCTCATCGGGCCCGACTACTCCCCGCTCGCCTCAGGCTCACACGGTTGGCAGAACGAGTACGTCGACGGCGTCTGGACCTACTCCATGGACGACGTGTGGTCGGGCCTCGCCGCCTGCTACCGGGAGCTGGCCGAAGCGGTCGCCAAAGAGTGTGGAGCCGCGCCCGCAAGGATCGCCGGCGCCGGGTTCAGCGGCATGATGCACGGGTACGTGGCGCTCGACCGCGAGGGCAACCTGCTCGTCCCGTTTCGCACATGGAGAAACAACATAACCGAGCCCGCCGCGCTCGAGCTCACGAAGGTGTTCAACTACCCCATCGCCCAGAGATGGAGCATCGCGCACCTCTATCAGGCGATCCGCAACGGCGAGGAACACGTTCGTGAGCTGGCCCACATCACCACGCTCGCCGGATACGTGCACTGGAGGCTGACCGGTGAACAGGCGATCGGTATCGGCGAGGCCTCCGGGATGTTCCCGATCGATCTCTCTACGCAGAGCTATGACGGCAAGGCGATCGACAGCTTCAACGAGCTCGTCACCGGCGAAGTTCCCTGGAAGATCGAGGATCTCTTGCCGACCATCGTGACCGCCGGCGACACGGCGGGGGTGCTCACCGCGGAAGGGGCGCGCCTGATCGACCCGTCCGGATCGCTCGAGCCCGGTGTGCCGCTCTGTCCGCCCGAAGGGGACGCTGAGACCGGGATGGTGGCGACCAACAGCGTTCGACCGCGCACGGGAAACGTCTCGGCCGGTACGTCGGTGTTCGCGATGCTCGTGCTCGAGGGGCAGCTTTCGCGGGTCCACGAGGAGATCGACCTCGTGCTGACGCCGGACGGACAACCGGTCGCGATGGCCCACTCGAACAACTGCACGTCGGACTTTGACGCATGGATCGCCCTCTTCGCGGAGGCCGCCCGCGCGCTCGGAGTGAGCGTTGAGGACGGCGACGTCTACGGCCGCCTGATGCCGCTTGCCCTGCAGGGGGACGCCGACGGCGGCGGAATGCTCGCCTACGGCTACGTCTCAGGAGAGCATGTCACGGGCTTCAGCGAAGGCAGACCGCTCTTCGTCCGGCGGCCCGACGTCCCCCTGACGCTGCCCAACTTCATCCGGACGCATCTGTTCGCCTCACTCGGCGCGCTTCGCACCGGGCTCGACATTCTCACCGGAGAGGAGGGCGTTCGCGTAGAGGAGATCCGAGGGCACGGGGGCTTCTTCAAGACGCCGGAGGTCGGTCAGCGCATCATGGCGGCGGCAACGAAGACGCCGGTGAGCGTGCTCGAGACCGCGGGCGAGGGCGGCGCATGGGGTATGGCGCTCCTCGCCGCGTACGCCGGACGTACGGATCGCTCGCGGTCTCTTGCGGAGTTCCTCGACGAGGTATTCGCCTCGAGCGCAGGCGCTGCCGTCGAACCGGATCCCGAGGATGTCCGCGGGTTCGAGACCTTCTTCCGCCGCTACACGAAAGGCCTGCCGATCGAGGCGGCCGCGGTAGAACGGCTGGGTTAACTCAGCGGACCTTGAGGAACAGGCCGAGCAGGAGAATGATGATCAGAATCTGGATAAGGGCGAATCGAACGAGGACCTGTGAGTTTGACCAGTTGCGCGTGTGGCGAAAGTGGTCATGCAGTGGAAAACGGATGCTGTGCAATATGCGGATGCGGGCAAACCGCAGAAGAGCGACTTTTACCAGTCCGGTCCCGCCGTTGACAAGGATGACGGTCGAGGAAATGAGTACCATCAGTGGATTCCCGGTCAGGATGATGGCCACACCGATGAAGAAGCCGAGTGCGCGCGACCCGGCATCACCCATGAGCACCGCCGATGGATGCGCGTTGTACCAGAGATACCCGGCAAGCGTTCCCACGAGGGTGAAGACCATGATCGCCCAGCTTGCCGACTCTGCGTAGAAGGGCAACAACAGGTAGGCCGAGATCACGGTGTTGCCCACGATCACGTAGAGGAACCCGCCCAGGCTGAGCAGCGCGAGCAGGACGAGGGTACTCGACAAGCCGTCCACGCCGTCGGTACAGTTTGTGCTGTTGATACTCGTCCAGATGAGCAGAGTCGCGATCGGCACGAAGACGAACCCACTCACATCGATCGGTGCGGTGGTGAACGGCACCCAGAAAACGTGGTGGGTCCCGTAGAGCAGCAGGGCGGCACAGCCGCTGATCACCAGGTCGAGTCCGCCCTTCAAATACTCGCTCCACGCAGTTTCGCTGCGGTCATCGAGAAACCCGGTGATCATTGCTGCATACGTCAGCCCGACAACGGAGAGCTGCCGCCAGCCCCATGGAACCACGAGTACCGCCACGAGCGCGAAGACGGTGATGAACACGAAGCCGGCGCCGGTCGGTTTGCCACGTGCGAGTTGCCCCTCAACGGCGAAGGTCCGCCCACGATCCGACGGAAGCCATGCAAAAGCGCGGGGGACGATGAGAAAGGTCAGCAGAAACCCGGCAAGCGTCCCGGCCACGATGAGAAAAAGGTGTGACGAGAAGAGCCGAAAGGGTCCGAAGAACGGTTCCAGTACTTCGCCGAGCAGAAAGAGCATGGGTCAGCTGATGCGACGCTGCTCGCGTCGAGACTTCTCGATCCGCTCCATCTTGCGGTAATACTTGGCCTGCTTCTCGATCTCCTCGATATCAGAGGTGTAGATCTTGTTCTCGACCGCCTTGACCTTGGAGTTCTTCAGCATCTCTCGCACGATCTGGTTGCCTTCGGCGATCGGCAGCCCCACCATGTTGATGAGCTCCTTGATCCCGAAATCGAACGTGTGGGCTTCGCCGGATCGGATGGGTATGCGTGCCCGTTCAAGCTGGATGAGAAGCGCGTCATACATGCGTCCGACTGAGTTCGACAAGAGGGTGTTTGCGAGCTGCTTGTAGATGAACCAGATCCGTTCGGCAAGCGTGGTGGTCAGACGGGCGATGATCTGTGGCTGGGTCTGTACCATTCTGGCGAAATTCTCCTTGTTGACTGCAAGAAGAACGGCGTCTTCAAACGCAATGGCGGATGCCGACCTGGGCTTGCTCTCGATCAGCGACATCTCACCGAACATGTCACCCTGCCGCAGGACGGCGAGCAGCACCTCGTTGTCATTCACGATCTTGGTGATCTTCACGCTGCCCTTCTGGATGATGTACATCTCCTTGCCGGGCATGCTTTCGCTGAACACCATCGTGTCCTTCGGGTAGGTGCGCGTGAACACGTCCTCGTCGCCGTCAAGGTACACCGCGGTCGCGTACGGCTTGATCTTCGCCAGCCGCTCGCGTGCAGTCACGGCGTGCTCGCCGCTCGGGCAGTGCTTCAGGTACTGGTAGTAGGCATAATACGCCTGGTTGTACTGGCTTTGGCGCGCGTAGTACTCAGCCACCCCGAACAGGTGCGAGATGCCCCCCTCGTTCGCATCGCTCTTGAGGGTCAGTCGTGCGAGCGCCTCGTCGAGGTACCTCATACGGCGCGAGAAACTCTCGATGATCTTCATGGCAACGGGCGTGTTTCGTTCGATCAGCATCCCGTACTGCTCGCGATGGACGGAGATGAGGCTAACGTCGGTTATTGCCTGAGCCGTCTCAATGTGGCTGTGGGACGACATCGTCGCGACGACACCAAAGAAGTCGCCCGGCCCGAGAACATTGCCGCCCTCTTCTTCAACGACCTCCACTTCCTTGTTCACCCGCACCTTGCCGCTGCGGATGATGAAGAAGTAGTCGGCGTTCGCCTTTCCTTCCACGATGATATAGGCGCCCTTGGAGAAGTTGACGATTGAGAGCTGGAGCGGAGCACTCATGCGCTATCCCGATGATCGG
>SLST01000400.1 GCA_007130265.1 Spirochaetales bacterium | reverse complement strand
TGGACCGGTGGGACTTCGCCGTGAACACCGTTCATTGTTCCGGGCCGTGCCTTCCGTCGAGCGAGGCGCTCAGCCACGCCGCCTTCTACGAGCGCCCTGAGATCAACGCGGTCATCCACGTCCATTCCAGGCCGCTGTGGCTCGCGCTCATGCGCGCGGAGGTGCTGTCGACCGAGGAAGACATCCCGTACGGCAGCGAGCAGCTCTACCGGCGGCTCAGCGAGCTCGTCGTGACGAGCAGTCCACTGCCGCCCGTGCCGCTGATCCTCGTCATGCGGGGGCACGAGGAGGGGGTCTTCTCCGCCGGTCGAACCTTCGACGAGGCGTACCGGATAATCACGGAGCATGTTGAGAGAGGAAAGGAGGCGACGTGATCAGGGTCGGCATCATAGGAGGATCGGGGCTCGAGGACCCGGATATCATCGCACAGCCGAAGGAGGTGCGGGTAACGACGCGGTTCGGCGATCCGTCTTCCACGCTCACTACCGGCGTGATCGGCGGCGTGGATGTGGTGATCCTCTCCCGCCACGACCGCGACCACCGCATTCCGCCCACGCAGGTGCCCAACCGCGCCAATGTCCTGGCGCTCAAGGAGCAGGGATGTACGCACGTCGTCGCGACGACCGCTGTGGGGTCGTTGCGTGAAGAGATCGGGCGGGGGCACTTCGTCATCCTCGATCAGTTCATCGATTTCACCCGCAGGCGTGAGGTTACCGTCTTCGACGACTTCTCAGACGGCATGCACCATGTGCCCATGGCCGAGCCGTTCGATGCGAGTCTGCGTCGTTCGCTTTCCGGGACCGCGCGGTCGCTCGACATTCCCGTCCACGACCGGGGTACCGTCGTGACGATCGAAGGCCCCCGGTTCTCCACCCGGGCCGAGTCTCGCATGTTTCGCGCCTGGGGCGCGGATGTCATCAACATGAGCACTGCTCCTGAGTGTGTCGTCGCGAACGAGCTCGAGATTCCCTACGCGGCGGTTGCCATGTCCACCGATTACGACTGCTGGAAGGAGGACGAGGAGCCGGTGACCTGGCAGGCGGTGCTCGAGATCTTCCGGGAGAACGCCGCGAAGATGACGGACCTGTTGGTTGCTGCGATCCCGCGGATCGAAGATGGCTGACCAACGTACGATCCTGCTCGTAGAGGACGAGGCGATCGTCGCGCTGACCGAACAGACGATGCTGCGGCGCGGCGGGTATGCCGTCTTAACGGCCGCGACCGGTGAGGCCGCCGTCGAAGCGGTTGACGAGCATCCGGAGATAGATCTCGTTCTCATGGACATCAATCTGGGCCCGGGAATCGACGGGACCGAGGCCGCGCAGCGCATCCTCGCGGGACACGACCTACCGCTCGTCTTTCTTTCGTCGCATACCGAACCGGCCGTCGTCCGCCGGACCGAGGGGATCACCTCCTACGGCTACATCGTCAAGAACACCGGCGAGACGGTCCTTCTCGCGTCCATCAAGATGGCGTTCCGGTTGTACGAAGCGAGGTCGCGCGAGCGAGAGGCCGGCGAGGAGCTCGAGCGGTACTTCTCAAACAGTCTCGATCTGCTGTGCATCTCCTCGATGGATGGGCGTTTCGTCCGGCTCAACCCGGAGTGGGAGCGTGTGCTCGGATACCCGGTGGGCGAGCTTTTGGGCCGACGTTTTCTCGACTTCGTTCATCCCGACGACCTGCAGCCGACCATCGCGGCGATCGATACACTGCGGAGCCACCGCGAGATCGAGGGCTTCGAGAACCGGTACCGCCACCGCGACGGGTCGTACCGCTGGATCGAGTGGCGCTCCCGGCCCATCGACTCGACGATCTACGCCGCCGCCCGCGACGTGACCGAACGGCGCAGGACCGAGGATGAGCTGCGACGGCTCGAAGGCAGGCATCGAGCGCTCCTTGGCGCGATCCCGGACCTGCTCTTCCTGCTCGACCGGGAGGGCACCTTCCTCGACTACTATGCGAGGGATCCTGCCCAGCTGTACGTCCCGCCGGAGGAGTTCCTTGGTCGACGAATTCCGGAGGTTCTCCCTGAGGAGCACGCCGCCACGGCGATGGAACTCCTGGATGAAGTCTTTGTAACCGGCGAGAGCCGGTCGTACACGTACACGCTGCAGATTGACGGCAGACGGCTCGTGTTCGAAGACCGCCTGGTCCGCTGCAGCGACGACGAGGCGCTCTCCATCGTCAGGGACACCACCGAATGGCATCGTACGACTCAAGCGCTGCAGGCGAGCGATGACCGTCTGAAACTGATCACCGAGGTCTCGCCGGTGGGCATCGTCATCTCCGACCGCCGCGAGCGGATGATCTACCACAACCAGCGATTCGTCGACCTGTTCGGTTACACCGGCGAAGAGGTCCCAGATGTTGAACGCTGGTTCGAGCTCGCCTATCCGGATCCGGATGCCCGTGAGCGCATACACTCTGAGTGGGCGAACGCCGTGCAGCAGGCCCGGGCGCGAGGCGGTGAAATCGTACCGGTGGAAACGGCCGTGACCTGCCGCGACGGCAGGACACGCGAGGTGGAGTTCCGTTTCAAGACCACCGGCGAGTACAATGTCGTGGTCTTCACCGATATCACCGCGCGCAAGCGCGCCGAGCGGCGCGTCGACGACCTGCTTCGCGAGAAGGAGCTCCTGCTGCGGGAATCGCGGCACCGCGTCAAGAACAACATGGGAGTCATCACGAGCCTGCTTTCGCTGCAGGCCGAGTCGGTCGAGGATTCAGTCTGCGTGGAAGCGCTCCGCCGCGTGACCGGCAGTGTCCAGAGCATGCTTACCCTCGATGAACGGCTTCACGAGCTCGAGCAGTACGCCGAGCTCGGTATTCGTGAGTACCTGCCGCCGCTGATCCGGCGGATCGTTGAGCTGTACAGCGATACCCGCTCGGTCAACGTCGAGATGACGTTCGACGTTTTCGTGTTGCCCACGCGAGTGCTCTCGCCGCTGGGGATCATCGTCAACGAGCTCATCACCAATACGATGAAGTACGCTTTCCCTGAGGGCGAGACCGGCACGATCCGCGTAGCCGCCGAGCGACTGGATACTGCGGTACGTCTGACGTACTCAGACGACGGCGTCGGCATGCCGGATACGGTAGCCGGCGACGGGTCGCTTGGTCTGGTGATCATACGGTCACTCGTTGAGCAGATTGGCGGTCAGATGCGCGTCGACGGCGATCACGGGACAAGGTTCGAGATCACGTTCCCGACCCCGGCAGGGTCGTGAATCAGTCACACACCGTATCAGGACTTCATGCGACAGTCGCGGACACGCGGCGAGAGTGAGTCCGCGAGATCGTCCCTCGTGATGAAGGTGAGGACGCTCACGCCCTTTGCGGCGAGCGCCGCGGGCGCTTCCTGCTCCGAGTACTCGCCGTTTACGACCTCGAAGTACCGCGGACCTTCCGGATAGACGATCACGCCCTTCGCCCGCAGCAACTGTCCCGGCTCGAGCGATGCGACCACGGCTCGCCACTTCGCCGGGTCAAAGAGCCCGCGAAACTGCATGCTCGCGCTATGGAACTCCGGGGAGGCGACGGCGCTCGGCACGACGCTCCGGGCTGCGGACTTCGCGGCGGCTTCGGACTCCAGGCTGAGTATCTCAGCGAACGGCACGTCGGCGCGAACGGCGCGGTAGACGGGCGCCCCGGGATTGTGCGCGGCGAGGAGCGCCTCCGTCCTCTCCACGAGCACCGCGTCGGCCCGGTCCGTCTTGTTCAGAATGAAGACGTCGGCGTAGCGGGCCTGGACGGCAACCGCCTCGAGGGTACGCTCGACTTTGTGGAAACTCGTTGCATCCGCCACACAGACGTTCTTCTCGATGCGCAGCAGCCGATCGAGGCCGTCCTGGCCCATCATCGCGTAGAGGTCGTCCACCCGTGCGATACCGGTCGCTTCGATCAGGAGCAGATCCGGCCTCACGTCGGTGGCGAGCTTCTTCAGCTCGGATATGAAGTCGGTCCGGATGCAGGCGCAGAAGATGCTACCCCGATTGAGCTCGATCTTGTGGTAGCCGCCGAGCGATGCGACGGCGTCCGGCACGAGCTCGCCGTCGATTCCTATGGAGGCGAACTCGTTGATCAGCACAGCGAGCGTACGCGGCGCCTCGCCCCACCCGGCGGTCACGTGGGCTATGAGGCGGTTGATGGTCGTCGTCTTGCCGGCCCCGAGAAACCCCGTGACGAGCACCGTGGGAATCGCGTCGCTCATGAGAGGAGTTTGATCCATTCCTTCACAACGTCCTTGTCCACGACCTTGCCGAAGCTGCGCAGTTCCTTCTTCACCGAGATGACGGCCGGTAGCTGGTGCACCCCGTGCTCGGAGATGTCTGACTGCGAGGTGACCCGCTCGACGAAGACGTCGCTCCCGAGTTCGCGCTGCGCGCGAGTGATATTCTCGAACAGCTGTTCGGCCTCCGGTGATCCGTCGTCGAGCACGATGAGTTTCGTGTCGTGCTTCTTAATGCGTGCCCGTTCGATCATCCGCCGGTAGATCGCCGCGATCAGATCCTGTCGCTTGGGGATCTGGCTCACAAAGGTCACCTTGCCGTCAATGCAGATCGTGGGAACTTTCTCCACGTTGAGCGACATCATGAGTTCGATCGCCTCGCGCGACTTGATCTTGTGTTCCTTCCATTCGACCACTCCCTCGAACTCGGGCGCTACCTCCTTCACGCTCTCCACCATGTACTGACAGGGGCTGCATGACTCGGAGTCGAGCGTGATCACGTCCACCTTGATCCTGTTCGAACCGGTGAAGTCGCCGTACTCCGAGAGGTCAAGGTCGGATTTGGTCTCTTCTTCGGTCCCGATGAGCTTGGTGGCGACCTGGAGCTTGTATTCGTCGCGCACCATCTCCGAGACCGCGATGATGTTCTCCGCCGGTACGTGGTAGGGGATATCGCATCCCGGCGCGAGGATGAAGCCCTTCTCGCCGCCGATCGCGATACACTCGGCTGCATGCCGGGTGTTCTCCTGCACGTCGCCGAAGAGCATCACCGTGGTGAGCTTCATGTTCCCGCCAAAGGAGACGCCGTGTTCTGCAGTCGTTTCCTTGACGTAGTCGAGCGGGATGTTCTCGTCGATCGAGATGTTGTCGGGGCCGCAGGCGCACATGTTCTCGATGTTCTTCTGCGCGTGGCCGCAGACGAAGAACGACGACTTGCGCCCCTGGTCCCTGATGAAGGAGAACACCTCCGAGATGTGTTCGGTGACGAAGGAAGAAAAGTCTTTGGGGCTGATCTGGCTC
>SLST01000507.1 GCA_007130265.1 Spirochaetales bacterium | reverse complement strand
TCGGCGACGAGGTGGCCGTCCGGCCGATGATGTACCTCGCGCTGACCTACGACCACCGGATGATCGACGGCCGCGAGGCGGTGCTCTTCCTTGGCCGCATCAAGGACCTCGTCGAGGACCCGACTCGCCTTCTGCTCGGCGTTTGAGATAAGGAGTTCATGTGGCAGACACGAAGTTCGATGTGCTCGTCGTAGGCGGCGGGCCGGGAGGATACGTCGCGGCGTTGCGCGCCGCGCAACTCGGGCTCTCCACGGCGATCGTGGAGCAGCGCGAGACGCTCGGAGGAACCTGCCTGAACGTGGGATGCATCCCGTCGAAGGCTCTGCTCGATTCGAGCGAGCTCTACGCGAAGACGACCGGCGAGCTCGCCGATCACGGCATCCTGGTGAACAAACCAAAGCTCGATCTGGAGAAGATGCACGAGCGAAAGCGCTCCGTCGTCGAGAAGATGGTGGGCGGGCTCAAGGGCCTGATGAAGGCGAAGAAGATCACGGTTCTCAGAGGAACCGGCCGACTGGAGGGCGACGGGAAGGTCCGCGTGGCCGGCGCTGAGGGTGAGACCGAGTACGAGGCGGACTCGATCGTCCTCGCGACCGGAAGCGTTCCAATCGAGCTGCCGTTCCTGAAGTTCGACGGTACGACCGTGGTCTCCTCGACCGAGGCGCTCGAGTTCGAGAAGGTCCCGGAGCACCTCGTCGTCGTGGGAGCAGGGGCGATCGGCCTCGAGCTCGGAAGCGTCTGGGCGAGGCTCGGGTCTCGCGTCACGGTTGTGGAGATCATGGGAGAGATACTGCCGGGATGGGATGCGCAGGTCTCGAAAGCCCTGCGGCGCGAGCTCGGCAAACAGGGCATCGAGTTCAGACTCGGAGAGAAGGTCACCGGTATCTCGGGCTCGAAGGGCAGGAAGAAGGTCGCGGTCGAGGACAAGAACGGCGAATCGTCGGAGCTCCCGGCCGACCGCGTGCTTGTTGCCGTGGGCCGCCGACCGTACTATGATGGCCTGGGCGTCGACACCCTTGGCATCACGACCAACGAGAAGAGCGCTCGCATCGTCGTCGACGACCACTTTGCCACGAGCGTGCCGGGGGTCTACGCGATCGGCGATCTGATCCACGGCCCGATGCTCGCTCACAAGGCCGAGGATGAGGGCGTCGCCGTCGCAGAGGTGCTCGCCGGCAAGCCGGGACAGATGAGCTACGAGACGATCCCGGGGGTCGTGTACACCTGGCCCGAGGCGGCGTGCGTTGGGGCGAGCGAAGATGAGCTCAAAGAGGCCGAGACTGCGTACCGCAGCGGTTCGATCAACTTCGCGGCGAACGGCAGGGCGCAGGCGATGGGCGCTGCATACGGCTTCGTGAAGATCCTCGCGGAGGAAACGACCGATCGCGTCCTCGGGGCCCACATCGTCGGTCCGTGGGCAAGCGATCTCATCAGTGAGATCGTGACGGTCATGGAGTTCGGAGGCAGCGCGGAGGACATCGCCCGAACGGTCCACGCGCACCCGACTCTGACCGAGGCAGTCAAAGAGGCCGCGATGGCGGTCGACAAGCGGGCAATACACGCATAGGGGAGTACGAGGAAAAATGGCAGAATTCGCAAAGGGACTCGAGGGCGTAATCGCGGCGGAGAGCAGGATCTGCAAGATAGACGGCGAACAGGGTCGGCTCTACTACATGGGCTACTCGATTACGGACCTCGTAGAGCACTGCACCTTCGAAGAGGTGACTTACCTGCTTCTCTACGGCGAGCTGCCCACGCGTGAGCAGCTCGCCGTATTCTCCGCGAAGATGCGCAACGCGCGCGAGCTGAAGCAACCGGTGATCAACATGATCAAGGACTTCCCGAAGAAGGCGCACCCCATGGAGCTGCTGCAGTCGGTCATCTCGTACCTTTCGAGCTACGTCGAGCACAAGATCCATCACGGTCCGCACTGCAACTGCCGCGACACGCTCCACCAGCTCGCCGAGATGGCGACCGTCGTGGCCACCTACCAGCGGGTTCAGGAGGGAAAGGAGTACCTGCCCCCTCGCAAGGACCTGTCGCACGGCGCGAACTTCCTCTACATGCTGCGAGGAGAGGAGCCCGATCCGGTCGAAGGCGAGATCATGGACAAGGCGCTGATCCTCCACGCGGAGCACAGCTTCAACGCGAGCACCTTCACCGCGCGCGTGGTCGCGAGCACGATGTCCACCTGCTACTGCTCGATTTCCGCCGCGGTGGGTGCGCTGTTCGGGTCACTGCATGGCGGGGCGAATGAGAAGGTCATGGATATGGTCGACGAGATAGGAACGCCGCAGGCGGCTCGCGACTGGGTGAACAAGGCACTCGACGAGAAGAAGAAAGTCATGGGCATGGGGCACCGGGTGTACCGCGCGAAGGACCCCCGAGCCATCGTGATCGAGGGGTACCTCGAAGAGCTCTCGGAGATGAAGAACGATCGCAACGCCTGCGAGATCCTCAAGGAGGTCGAGTCGGCCTTCAGAGAGCGGATGGAGGAGAAGGGCAAGCCCATCTACCCGAACGTCGACTTCTTCTCGGGTGCAGTATACCGCATGCTGGGGATCCCGACGCGGCTGTTCACTCCGGTGTTTGCCATCGCTCGTGCGCCGGGGTGGCTCAGCCACATCCTCGAGCAGCGCGTCGACAACCGGATCTACCGGCCGAAGGCGGCGTACGTGGGTTCCGATCATCGACCGCTCGTTCCCATTGAGGAGCGATAGTTCTGCTGGATAACCGACGCGCGGCCCGCTATGATTGAGGTGTGGACGCTCCGCATGCGCTCGAGTTCGGACAACTGAAACGATGCTCGCTCTTTGGTGGCGTGACCGCCGACGCGTTCGAGCTCATCAGACCGTTCATCCGGTTCATGCACTTCGACGCCGGGACCTGCATCATCAACGAAGGTGACGTGAACGACCGCATCTACTTCATCGAGTCCGGCGCCGTCGAGATCCTCAAAGTCGTGGGGAACGGAGCGACGGCGGGCCGGCGACGGCTCATGGCGCTTGGGCCTGGAGACACGTTCGGCGAGATGGAGCTGATCGACATCCAGCCGTGCGCCGCGACCGTTCGCGCGCTCGAGCGGACGGAAACGCTCTCGCTCTCGAACCGCGATCTCTATAAGGTCTCCAAGGTCGACATGAAGACCTACGCGCTTCTCGTCATGAACCTCGCCCGGGAGATCAGCCGACGACTGCGCCTTGCCAACGACATGATCGCGCACATGCCGCGATAGAGCGATGCCTGATGGATCTCAATCCGTTTCTCACCTACCTTGAAACGCACGCCGATGCCGGGCCCGATGCGCTGAAGGAGCTCTTCCGGGCGCTCGCCAAGCGGACGCACCCCGATCTTGGCGCGATCGACGCGGATCGTTTCATCAGGCTCCAGGAGCACTACCACGAGGCGCTTGGAAGACTACTCGAGCCGGAGGCCGGAGGCCACGAGCCGCGCCGACGCGTGCTCGCCGCTGTCTACCGGTACAAGGCCCATCTCCCGCGGATCGAGCTCGACGACCGTGAGCTCCCGGATGCGTGCAGGCGGGCCTTCGCGCGCGCGGTGGACGAGGCGCGCCGGTACCCCGGTCGCGCAGAGTCCGCGCTCACCGCGTTCGACGAACAGTTCCACCGGCACCGCGGGCAGATCGCCCGCTACCCGGATGTAAGGACGAAGTACGCCTGCTTCATTCGCGCGCTGTCGGGCTTCTTCGACTACCAGTTCATGCCCAACGACTTCAACCGACGCGTCACCGAGTCGTATCTCGCTGAAATCCGGCCTGTGACCAATATCGATCCGTTCGCCTCGCCGGACATGCGCCACAACCGGTCTGCGGAGGCGAGGTCCGCCCTCTACCGCATGCGGGGCTGGCTCGAACAGGAACTCGAGCAGCCGGTCTGCGAGCTCATCTGAGCCTCGTGGCAAAATTCTGCTGCCTTGGTATTATTGATGCATGGTCCTATCTTCGATATTCGACGGCCGCGCGGGTGAACAAGCGCGCCTGTTCACCCAGGTCACCGGCGTGCCATGCGTCGTGCTCGACCGGACCGGCAAGATCCGGTACCCCGAGTCCCCGCAGGCGTATCCCTGCCTGCTCTGCCGAAGGATCAGTGATCCGGTCGCGCGACGGGAGCTCGACGCGATCCGACACCTGAAGTGGGTGGAGGAGTCGATCCGGTTCGGCGGACGCAGCGTCTTCATGTGCGAAAATGCCTTCACCCACTGGACCTCTCCGGTCATGGACGAAGCCCGCCTGATCGGCGCGCTCGTGGCGGGACCGGTGCTCACGATCGACGAGGAAGGTTTCTTCGAGGATGAGTTGCTTCCACGGTACTCCGGCAGCCGCGATCCCTCGGCAATCGAAGACCTCCGCTCGCTCTTCTCGAGGGTGCCTCGCCTGCCGCCGGCGACGGTCACCACGTATTCGGAGCTGCTGCTTCAGCTGACGCTCGCGATCAGCACAAATCCGGTGAGCCTGCGAGACGCCGAAGACTCGCTCGGCCAACAGTCGCGGATGAACGAGTACATCCAGGATCTCAAGGCGGTTCGCGAGAACCACGGTGATGACCCGGAAAACCCGACATATCCGGTCGAGAAGGAGACGATGCTGCTGAGCCACATCCGCTCCGGCGATGTCCGGGCCGCGCAACGGACGCTGAACGAGCTGCTGAGCCACGTGTTCCTGGCGTCCGGCGTGGCCATGGACAAGGTGAAGACGCGCGCCCGCGAGCTCATCGTCCTTCTCTCCCGGGCGGTACTCACCGAGGGAGCCGACCCGGAGGAGGTTTTTGGACTGAACTATCAGTTCGTGGACGCGATCGACCATCAGACGGACATCAACGGCGTCGCCTACTGGATGGCGCGTATCGTGCGCCGGTTCGCGGACCTGATCTTCTACCTGCCGCACCTTGGCCATGCGCGCGCGCTGCGGCGGGCGATCACTCACGTAAGGACGAACTTCGACCGTCCGCTGCGCGTCTCCGAGGTCGCGGCGACGGCGGGGCTCAGCACGAGTCACTTCAGCCGAGTATTCCACGATGAGATTGGACAGACCTTTGTGAGCTATCTCAACCGGGTGCGATGCGAGCATGCACGCGAGCTGCTGCAGTCGACGGACCTGCCGGTGCAGGAAATCGCTCACCGGTCCGGGTTCGGCGACCACAGCTACTTCACGAAGGTATACCGCTCGCTGATGGGCGCCACGCCGAGCGCCCATCGCGGAGCGTAAGAGAGGCGGGACGATCTACGCCGAGACGAGCTCGGTAGCCTTCTCCGCGGCGCTCGCGGCATCCGGCGTATAGGCG
>SLST01000459.1 GCA_007130265.1 Spirochaetales bacterium | reverse complement strand
GGTCAACTACGGGATGCTCCCGCCGTACGAGCCGGAGGTGGTCCGCGAGGACGAACGGTACGTCGTCGCGCGAAATCGCAAGGGCATCCTGACCCGGGCGCTCAAGGAGGGCGTCGCTCACGGCACCCGGGCGAGCATGGATGAGTACCTGGAGTTCCCGGTCGAGAAGCCGGACGACTTCCGGGAGCTCAAGAAGCGCTACGTCGCCGGCCACGCCGGGCGCTATCCGGCGCAGTGGAAGCCGCTCAGGGTCCCCGGATGGAGAGACCGGTCACATGTGCTCATCCTTGGGCGAAACGCCGCAACGGCAGGCTTCTACTGGCGCGCCCGCGAGTGGATGGGCACGGAGGGCGTGAGTTTCGGATGGTACGACTATCCGGATCTGATGCACGAGATGATGGAGTTCATCGCCGACTTCACGATCGACGTCTCCCGCCCGGCCGTGGAGGAGATCGACTTTGACTACGTCATGATCGCTGAGGACTTCGCCATGAAGTCCGGGCCACTCCTGGGACCCGACACCTACCGCGAGTTCATCTTTCCGCACATGCGTCGGCTCGTCGATTTCCTGAAGTCGCACGGCGTTCGCTACGTGATGGTCGACACCGACGGCAACCCCGAACCGCTGATTCCATTGCTGCTCGACGCGGGTGTGGACGCAATCTGGCCGATCGAGCGAGCGAGCGAATCGATGGACCCGATCGAGTTGCGCCGGAAGTTTGGTCGATCTTTGCGGCTCTTTGGAGGCGTGGACAAGCGGGTGCTCGCGAGCAACTTCGAAGCGATCGACCGCCACCTACTGGAGCTCGCGCCGCTGATCGAGGAAGGCGGCTTCATCCCCACGGTCGACCACACGGTGCCCCCGGACGTCTCGCTCGCCAACTTCCGCCACTACCTGGAACAAAAGGAGAAGCTCTGCGAGGGGAGGCTCGGGTGAAGGAGAGAGGCTTCAGGCCATGCCCAGCACCATTCCGACGCCGGATTCGACTGCTTTCATCGTCTCCCGGCTCGTTCTACCCGTACGCTCAAGCAGTCTCTCCTTGTCCAGCGCCGACAGATGCGTCACGACCAGCACCGAGTCTTTCGACAGTCCGGACCGTTCGCGGGGAAGGAAGACGTTTCCAGGGGCGTTCTCCAGCGCCAGGTTCGTCGAGAGTGGAACGACGATCACCGTGTTGAGTCTGCTCCGCGTATACGCGTCATCCTGTAGGATCAGCACCGGCCGCCGGAACCCGGGCTCGCTGCCGAACGGCAGCCCGAAGCCGGCCCACCACAGGTCACCACGTGTCATTCCTGGTCAGCTCTCGCAGGGAATCCAGGGAGGCCTCCGTCCGCACACCAGGCGTGTCCCGATCGTCCGTTCCCTGGTACACTTCGTTCAGTCGCGCGGTGATTCCCTCTCTGCGGTGCCTTCTTATGTACTCGGCCACGGCTCGCGCGAAGAGCTGACTCCGCGGAATCCCCATCGTTCGCGCAGTCTGCTCTGCCTCTTCGTACAGGGCATCCGGTAGTGAGATCGCCGTCTTCATGAGTGAAGTATAACCATGGTATAACCGGTAGTCAAGATTCTCACTCATCCGCCGCCGAATCGCCTGTCGCGGGCTCCCTGGCACGTCAGCTCCGGACGGTGTCTACAAGACCGGCGATCGTCGCGGGATCGGTGAAATCCGCAGGCGACTCGTACGCCTTGAGCATCCCGAGCTCGTCGGGCGTCTTCGTGGGCTTTCGCGCGATCTTCCACTTGAAGAGCGTCATGATGACCTTGTGAAACGGATCGAGCCGCGAGAAGTCGAACCCCCCGCGGAAGTAGAAGAACGGGATGCGCTCCTGCTCCTCGGGCGTGAAGTTGGCGTCGCGGATCTGCGCGATCGTCTCCGGTTTGGGGGGTGAGGCGCCGACGCCGAATACGAGGAGCCGCGGTGCGCCGCGCGCAAGCCCGGCACGCTCGATCAGCCTCTTCATCTTCCTGAGGCCGTAGACGCCCACCGCGTGAAGGCTTCCCCCGTACACGATACAGTCGTAGTCGCGGATGTCCCGGGGCCCAATCTCCTTGAGTCGCCGAAGATCCGCACCAAGCGCCGCGGCGATCCACCCCGCGTACCTCTCCGTGAAGCCGGAGATCGAGCTGTAGACGATGATCGTTCTCATGTCGTCACCAGAAGACACCATGGATGCTCTCCACGTCAAGTGAGTTGCTGACCGCCAGGGGGCACCAGAGGTGCGCGGAATTGTTGACAGGGGCTCAGGCGTGGAGTACGCTGATATTGTACTGGAACTTTAGTACAATTGGGCCGTATGGAGGAGGAATCTGCATGACGGCGGTAATCGAAACCAATAGCCTCGTGAAGGACTCCGGATCGGTCAGAGCCTTGGACGGCCTTGATCTGACCGTGCAGTAGGGCGAGGTGCACGGCTTCCCTGGACCCAACGGAGCCCGCAAGACGACTACGGTACGAGTCCTTCCTGGTCTGCTCAGAGCCAACGCAGGCACGGCGAGCCTTCTCGACGGCGACCCGTGGCGCGATGCAGTGGACCTCCACCGACGCCTGACATACGTGCCCGGGGACGTGGGACTGTAGCCCAAACCGACCGGTGGTGAGGTGATTGGCCTCTTCGCTCGGCTACACGGCAATGTGAACAAAGACAGGCGGAACGAGCTCATCGAGCGGTTCAATCTGGACCCCTCCGGGAAGTGCCGGACCTACTCGAGAGGGAGTCGCCAGAAAGCGGAGCTGATATCGGTTCTGGCATCCGACGTGGAATTGTTGCTGCTGGACGAGCCGACGGCCGCCGCGCTGATCGTCGCGGTCATCTGCTGGGTGCCCCGGTCAGCCGCCGGCGCTGGACGGGCAGTAGCCTGGCGGTCTCCGCAACCGGTGTCGTCTTGCTGAAGGCCGTCACCGGCTTCGCGAGAGGTCTTTCTGCCGCAGCTGGGACCGGGAGATCGTCGTTCACTGTGGAGGTAGGACTCGCCCACCTCGCCCATACGCCGACCGTGTTGGTCGTGCTCACGCTGGGCGCGCCGGTACTCGGTGGATTCGATCTCGCGCTGTACAGGCTGCTGCTCGGAGCAGTCGGGCCGGCGTAGATCGTGCTCGCCGCGATCGCGTTCAGCCGGTTCCTCGGCATCGCGCTTGATCCCCGCGCGGCCAGACCTCCCTAATCAGGCGTGTCACCGTTCAGCTCGGCTCCAAGCCACTCGCACCAGAATACCGAGACCCGAGGAGCGCATGCTGAGCTCAAGCCTCTCGATCGGTGTACTCGCGCAGCCGGGAAGGTTTCGCGAGCCCACCATCTCTCGCGCGATCGACAGCACACCCCACCTGCACTATCATTGTGATGCTGCCGGGGTAATGGTGTCGGTTTCGTCCTGCGACTGAGCTTCAGTGCAGATATCGGCAGCGGATCAGGTGTCGAGTCCATTGAAGAGCGAGAGGTGTAGTATGGCGGGGACAAGCGGGGCAATGCCAGAGCGTATCCTCGCACGAGTATCCCCGCGGTCAGTCGGAGGCATCTCTTTGTTCGGGGCGGGCGCGCAGAACACGAGAAGCACGTGCCCGCGTTTCTTCTCCGACGACGGCTTGATCGCGACGGCGGTAGAGCGGTTGCGCGCCGCAGGCATTGAGGTGCTCTACGTCAAGCAGACCACAATTGACATCGCGGGCACACAGAACCAGTATGAAAACGCCTTTGGTACGAAGTTTGTTATCGAACAGCGCGAGGTCATGGAGCCGGGCCAGAGACAGGCTTTCGCCGAGTTCGTCGAATCAGCCGAGCGGCCGACGGATGGGTTGATCCCAACCGAGTCGACCGGCTTCGCCGATCTCCTGGAGGGCGTAGCGATCGAAGAGCCACGCTACGCGATGCAGCCATCGGCGTTTGCGCAGGTCACTGATTACTGGCGACTCGGTCTTCCGGCCGACGTTCCGTTGGGGTGTAACGCCGACCCTGCGCACCGAGCGCAGACTACCGGGAAAGGCGTTCACATCGTGATGGCCGACTCCGGCTGGTTTCGCCATCCCTTCTTCGTCCACCGAGGCTATCGTGTGTCCTCGGTGGTCCTGGGCCCCGGAGCATCGAATCCTGATGCCGACGAGAGTGGCCACGGCACCGGTGAATCGGCGAGTATCTTCTCAGTTGCGCCAGACGTGCAACGTACGCCGGTCAAAATGAACCTCGTCAACACCGTAGGAGCGTTTCCGGCGTCAGACTACGCAAGCGGCTTCGAAAGCGAGATCTACACAAACCCGCCGCGTCGGGTTCCCGACCTCTGTGGTCTGGTCGGCATGCAACCTCAAGCGATCTACATCAGGCTTCCACTCGAACCGGGCGGCCAGATAGATCAGGAAAACTCGGGAGGCAACCACCCCAATGGCGACGAAATAGCCAATAACGACGAGTGGGCTGCTTTCAGAGGTATCTCGGCGGCCGCGCCGCAACTCGCGGGAGCCGCTGCGTTCGTGAAGCAGGTGTGCCCGGAGCTTGACCCGGACGAAGTGCGTGGCGTGCTCAGGCGCTCGGCGCGCGACATCACGGCCGGCCGCGCGAGCTCGAGGCGCTCGGCTTCACCGTAGCGCCCCGCGGACCTCTTGGTCTCGCGATTGCCGCCGAGGTGGAGCACTTCGAGCGTGTGTTCGCCGTTTGCATTGCCGCAGGCGAGAACCGAGCGATCTACACGAAGATCGATGGAGATGAAGGATGAGACGTGCTTTCGCTTCGGTATCTCCCGAAGCGTCTGCATCGGAGGGTCGAATCGATCGAATTCGAGACACCGCCCGATTTCGGACCGGACTCGTTCGGATAGCTCGACCGATACGCCGGATATGAAGAGGAGGAGATGATGAGCGATCTATACACCCTGGAAAGCCTTCTGACGCTGAGCGGAAGCGTGGCTGCAGTCTGGCTTGTCGTCAACGTGATTCGCCATGCAACCGGGTGGGGACCGCGGTGGTTTGGCCTGATCGTTGCGGTTGGGATATCATTCGTGGCTTTCTACGCCACGGGTGGTGCAGGCGAGGGTACAGAGCTCGCGTGGCTCCACCATGTCACGGCCCTGCTGAACGGGTTGCTGATCTACTCCTCTGCGTTCGGTGTCCAACAGACCGTCCTCGCCGACCGGGTCGGCGGGGCCTCCAGGCGGCCGATGTCCGCTGAGCGTATCCGGTTCGCGACCGGGTGGTAACGAACACCGGAGTCCTGTGCAGAAGGACCTATGCCAGGAAGTGGGCCGGCAGGTGTCGGGGAGCAAGCGCGACGGTGCCAGTGGTGAGCCACCCCTTCTTCAGCCGCACCACCGGCGGGTTCTCGTAGAGATGCTGCCAGATG
>SLST01000527.1 GCA_007130265.1 Spirochaetales bacterium | reverse complement strand
TCGTCATCGATGAAGAACAGCGTTTCGGGGTAAAGGACAAGGAGCGGCTGAAAGAGCTCAAGACTTCCATTGACTCGCTGACAATGACGGCAACCCCTATCCCGCGCACGCTGCACATGTCGTTGCTGAAGATACGTGACATGTCGATCATCAAGACGCCGCCGCACAACCGTCTCCCCATCCAGACGATGATCCAGGAGTTCAACGACGACGTGGTCGCGACCGCGATCCGCAACGAGGTCGAGCGGGGCGGGCAGGTGTTCTTCCTGCACAATCGCGTCGAGACGCTCAACAATGTCGTCGGCTTTCTCCAGGACCTTCTGCCTGACATCATGGTTGACTCGGCACACGGTCAGATGAGCTCGAAGGAGCTCGAGGACATCATGCACCGGTTTGTGCACGGGGGATTCCAGGTGCTCGTGTCCACAACGATTATCGAGAACGGAATCGATATCCCAAACGTAAACACGATCATCATCGATCGCGCCGACATGTACGGCATCAGCCAGCTCTATCAGCTTCGCGGTCGTGTCGGCCGAAGCGGCCGCCTGGCGTACGCATACCTGTTGTACCCGGACCAACGGGTACTGAGCGAGATCGCGATGAAGCGACTGCAGATCATCAGCGATTTCACCGAGCTCGGCAGTGGATTCAAGATCGCGCTCAAGGATCTCGAAGTCCGAGGCGCGGGCAATCTGCTCGGGCGCGAACAGAGCGGAGACATTCTTTCGGTGGGATTCGATCTCTACCTGAGACTACTCGACGAGGCGATCAGACGCCTCGACGAAGAGGGCGAGCCGCAGGAGGAGGACGTGTACCTCGAGCTCGAGTACTCCGGCTATATCCCCGATTCCTACGTCTCGCAGCCGGCTGAGAAGATGGAGGTGTATAAGAGGATCGCGGCGATTACGACCGAGCAGGAGCTCGAGAGCGTCGCCGGCGAGCTGCAGGACCGTTTCGGGCCTCTCCCGGATGAGGTCCATAGTCTCCTCTCGCTCGCCGAGATTCGCGTGCTCTGCCGCAAGCTGCACGTCGTAAGCCTGCGGGAACGACGGGGGCTGCTCGAGGTAGAGTTCGGACGGGTTGCGAAGATCAGCGCCGATCGGGTCGTGTCACTGATCCAGAGCTCCGGAGGGAAGGTGAAGCTCGATCCGAAGAGGCCGGCGGTACTCATCATGGATACCGAGGGCATTGGTCTGAAGGAGAAGAGCGAGTTCATCCGAGGACGATTATCGACCCTCGTAGCCTGAGACGTGGTAGTATAATCCGATGGCGGTACGCAGGGACAACATCGAACTGGTGTGGAGCATCTCGGAGCTTTCGAGCCTGTTCGGAAAGCGGACGAATATAGACGGCTTTCTGCAGGACGTCGTCGATCGCATCGCAGAACACATGGAAAGCGATGTCTGCAGCGTCTACCTCCTCGACGAGAGCACGCAGCGCCTCGTGCTCAGAGCGAGTCGCGGGCTCGATCCCGATGCGGTCGGCAGGGTGCACCTGGGTCTTGGAGAAGGCATCACGGGTACCGCGGTCAAAGAATTGCGTCCAATCAGAGAGGCCCATGCTTCGCGAAACCCGAGGTATAAGTTCATCCCGAATACGCGTGAGGAAGAGTACCAGAGCTTCCTCGCCGTACCTATCCGGCATGGTCTGAACCGGATAGGCGCCCTGGTGGTACAGCATCGTCGGCCGGATCAGTTCACCCGGCATGATACGCGTGCGCTTCAGACAATCGCCGGCCAGCTTGCGGCGACACTCGAAAACGTCGAGATGCTCATGGAGCTGCATGGACACTCCAGCGGCGGCGAGATTCCAGCGGCGGATCGATCCGAGTCGATTCGATGCCAGGTTGCGAGCGAAGGGATCGCTGTCGGACGCATTGTACACCTCCGCGCGCGTGACCTCCTTGATGAGCAGTCCTCGTCAGATCACGAGGATCAGGAAACAGCGTTTCGTGCGGCGCTCGAACGTACCGACGCCCAGCTCGAGGCGATTCATCGGGATTTGGACGAGCGGATATCGGATCTCGCGAACCTGATCTTCTCTTCGCATCTGTTGATGCTGCGCGACGAAGAGTTTTCCGGTGAGATGCTGCGCCTGATACAGGCCGGGGCCACCGCCCATGGATCGATTCGGCAGGTCGTAGGCCGCTACGCGGATCTGCTCGCCGCAAGCAGCAACCCGCGGACCAGGGAGAAGACCCACGACATCCGGGACCTCGGGCAACGTCTGGTGCGCAATCTCCGGGGCGGTGAAGAGGAACACGGCGACTTACGCGAACGCATCGTTATTGCCCATGAGATGTACCCGTCGGATCTCGTGCGGCTCGCCGCGCAGCACGCCGAGGGCCTGATCCTCACCGGCGCAGGCAACACCGCCCACCTCACGATCCTCGCGAGGAGCCTCGAGATACCTTCGGTGCTCCTGCGGGCGAGGCGGGAAGACGAGCTGCCTGAGGGCGAGCTCGTCGCAGTCGACGCGTATGAGGGCATCATCCACCGCAATCCGCATCAGACGCTTCTCGACCAGTTTCGAACGACTCAGGAGGCACGCCGGACAGACCGGCCGAAGCACGCTCCATCGGCCGCGCCTACTGCTGACGGAGTCGCGATCGAGTTGCTCGCCAATGTCAACATTCTGCACGATGTCGATCTCGCCGTGCGCGCCGGGGCGATGGGAATCGGCCTCTACCGAAGCGAGTTTCCCTTCCTCGTCCGCAACGACTTCCCGTCCGAAGCCGAACAGTACCGCATCTACCGCCGTATCGTAGAGCGTGTGGAAGGGGGGCCGGTTGTACTGCGGACACTCGACATTGGTGGTGACAAGCTGTTCGGCGACCCCGAGTACCAGGAAAGCAATCCGTTCCTCGGTCTGCGCGGCATCCGGTTCAGTCTCGCTCATCCGGAACTCTTCGACGATCAACTGAGAGCGATGCTGCGGGCCGGGGCCGATCGTGATCTGCGAGTGCTCTTTCCCATGGTTGCCTCCCTCGACGAGTTCTTCCATGCCCGCGAGCGGATTCGCGCCGTGTCCGCCGATCTCGCCGATGAAGGCCTCGAACACCACCCGAACCCTAAGCTCGGCGTCATGATCGAACTCCCGAGCGCTGTTGAGTGCTGCGAGGAGTTCGCCAGTGAGGCCGACTTTCTGAGCATTGGATCGAACGATCTGGTGATGTACCTGCTGGCCGTCGACCGGTCGAACGAGCAAGTCGAGCGACTCTACAATCCGTACCACCCGGCGGTTCTTCGTGCGCTTTCCCGCGTCATCGAGGCCGCCAGGCGGCATGGCACAGGGGTCTCGATGTGCGGCGAGATAGGTTCGTCTCCCTTGATGATACGGTTTCTCATCGGGTGCGGATTGCGGAGCATCAGCGCCGATCCTGCAAGGCTTTCGCGCATCAGGGAGGAGATCTGCACCGTTACCGAAGCAGAGTCGCGAGCATTCTCGGCCAGGCTCCTGCGACAACCGTCTGTTGGGGCTGTTCAGCACCTGATCGCGGAATCCGGACTATGAGCGAATACCGCGACCGCGACCACATCAAGAGCTATGTCAAACGTGCCACCCGCATGAGCGAGCACCAGCGTCAGTCATACGAGAGGCTCTACGGAGCTTACTGCATCGAGAGAACGAGCTCCCCCGTCGATCCGGCGTCGTTTTTCGAGCATCAGCAGAGTCCCGTCGTGCTCGAGATTGGATTCGGGATGGGGCACGCCACCGCCGAGGTCGCAGCGGCAACGCCACGGGTCAACTATCTCGGCGTCGAGGTCTACAAGCCCGGCGTAGGCAAGCTGCTTTCACGCATCGACGACCGCGGACTCGACAACGTGCGGATCATCCACGACGACGCGATTCTCGTGCTCGAGCAGATGATCCCGGATGAGTCCCTCGCCGGCATCCATCTCTTTTTTCCCGACCCATGGCCCAAGAAGCGCCACCATAAGCGTCGCATCGTTCGGCCGGCGCTCACGCGGCTGATGGCCCGCCGACTCGAGCCGAACGGATACCTCTACATGGTCACCGACTGGCGGGAGTACGCTCTTGCCGCGATGGAGGTGCTTGACGCGACGGAGGCGCTGCGCAACCGGTACGACGGATTCGCACCGCCACAGCCGTGGCGGCCCCCGACGGCCTTCGAGCGAAAGGGCCTTCGCGCCGATCGGCCGATTCTCGAGCTCTACTACGTACGCTCGGGCTGAGCCCGCCTTACTCCTCCGCTTCCTGGGCAGCCTTCGCGGCCGCGATCACGTCGTCGGCAATCTTGCCTGATATTGGGCTGTAGTGATCGAACTCCAGCTCGAAACCGCCGGTTCCAGAGGTAATCGAGCGAAGATCGATCGCATACCGCAGCAGTTCGGCTTGAGGAACCTGCGCCTTGATCTCGATAATACCGCCGCCGAGCTGTTCCTGACCGAGAACGCGACCGCGTCGACCCGACAGGTCGCCGAGCACGTCTCCAAGGTACTGCTCCTCGATGAAGACATTCAGATTCATGATCGGCTCGAGCAGAGTCGGTTTGGACTTGGACATCGCGTCGCGAAGCGCACCGCGAGCGGCAAGCTTGAACGCCATTTCCGAAGAGTCGACGGGGTGCTCCTTTCCGTCGAGAAGCTCGATGCCGACGTCGACCACCGGATACCCGGCGAGCACGCCGGATTCCATTGCCTCGTGCAGTCCCTTCTCGATCCCGGGCACATACCCTTTGCTCACCGCCTGACCCTTGATGAGATTCTCGAAGGCGTACTGCTCGCCACGCTCGAGCGACCGGATCTTGATCACCACACGCCCGTACTGGCCATGCCCACCGGACTGCTTCTTGTGAGTGTACTCGGCCTCAGCACCGGACGTGATTGTCTCCCGGTAGGCGACCTTGGGAACACGTGTGCTGATTTCGATCTTCTGTGTTTCCCGGATCTTGTCCAGGATGAGATTGAGGTGCAGTTCGCCCATCCCACTGGCCACTGTTTCCTTGGTTTCCGGGTTGTAGCGCACCACGAAGGTCTTGTCCTCGTCGGTTATGCGAGAGATCATCTGGGCAAGCTTGTCCTCGTCCTTGCGGTTCACCGCCTCGATTGCGACCGAATAGACCGGCTGCGGAAGCTGGAGCGCACGATAGCTGACCGGATTGTCCGGCGTTGCGTATGTGTCGTTGGTCTGAGCGGTGGCAACCTTCGACATGACTCCGATGTCTCCGGCGACGACGTCCGTTATCTCTTCGAGCTTCTTGCCGACCGCCGTGTAGAGCTTGCCTGCACGATCCTTCTTCTGCTCGCGCACATTGTAAAGGTCCGTATCGCCGTTGAGAACTCCCGACATGCACTTGATG
>SLST01000068.1 GCA_007130265.1 Spirochaetales bacterium | reverse complement strand
GCTCGCTTCTCACCGTCCAGGCGACTTTCGCGGTCCTGATCGCACTCCTCTGGGGCTTACTCGGCTCGCGATGGGCGCCGGTAATAGGTGCTGCGGTGACCGGATGGGGGTTCGGCGACGCCGCCGCGGCACTCGTGGGCAAGGCCTGGGGCCGACGACACGTGCTCCTGTGGTGGGTCGACCGGGCGAAGACGTACGAGGGAAGCACCGCGATGGTTGCCGTTGGGGCTGCCGCGTTCTTCCTGACGCTTCTGTTCTACGTCGGCCTGCCGTGGTACCAGAGCCTCGTCATCGCGATCATCGTGGCGCCCCTGTGCGCCGTGGTGGAGCTCATGACGCGACGCGGGCTGGACACGTTCACCGTGCCACTGACCGCAGCACTCTCCATCGTGCCGCTGATCATGATCTTCGCACGAGCCGGGTGGTGAACGATCTCACCGCGTCTCAGGCGCGGCGACGCGAGCGCACCCTGCTCCTCGCAATCGGCCTGAGCGCCTTCGGGCCGTTCGCTACCGGCTACGCGGTTCTGCTCAGCCAATCGACGACGCAGGTGGCGGACTTCGTCCGGCGAACGGCGGAGCTCGGCGCGATGATCGTCTCGTGGGCCGTGTTCCATCGCCTGACGCGCAGACGCGACGGCGACCGCGCGCACCGCACGCGGCTCACCGGCCTCGCCAACGGGAGCGTTGCCGCGGCGATGGCAATCTCGGCCGTGCTCCTGTTCGTGCTCGCGCTTCTGCGGCTCGGGCGATGGTCACCCGGCGGAAACGTCTACCCGGGACTCGCGATCGCAGTCCTCGGGTTTGCCGTGAACAGCTGGTTCTGGCGTCGCTACTCGACCATGACACGCGAACGGTACGAACCGATCATCGCGACCCAGGCACGGCTCTATTTCGCGAAGGCGGCGGTCGACCTCTGCGTCATCGCGGCGCTCGCGGCCGTCGCGATCGCGCCGGCTCATCCGGCGACTCGGATAGTCGACACCGCAGGTTCGATCGCCGTCGGCATCTACCTCGCGTGGTGTGCGGTTCGAACGATCCGATCGTGACGGCACGCCAACGGTCGCCCCCTTGTGATGCGCGCCGATTCGTCCTACACTGCTTCAGAGCTACTGGAGAGTTTTGGGCACCGACATGACGAAGATGATCCTGATCGCTGAAGATGAGACCACCATCGCGCTCGATGACCGGCGCGACCAGACGAACCCGCGAGGTGAGTCGTGAACCTCGAGACGGTCCTGGAGCTGATACGCAACGCGACGCTACTGCTCGCCCTGGCGCTCTTCTTCGACGTCGCGGTCGATCGGTGGCGACCGGGCAAGGCGAGATGGCTCCAGGTCCCGCTCGGCTTTGGCGTTGCGCTCGTGGGGATTGCGATCATAGCCACAACGTGGGAGCTCGCTCCCGGGATCAGGCTCGACGCCCGATCGATCCTGCTTGCGGTTTCCGGCCTCTTCTTCGGCACGCTCGCGACATCCATCGCCGCGGCCGTGATGGCCGCGTTTCGCCTCTACCTGGGAGGAGCGGGCGCCTGGACGGGCGTTGCGATGATCGCCGCCACCGGCGCTCTGGGTGTCGTCTGGAGACGGGTGCGCCGCGAGCGACTCGCTTCGATCTCGTGGGGCGAGCTCCTGCTGTTCGGACTCGTCGCGCACCTCATCATGATCTCGCTCGTCCTCATCCTGCCGTCCGAGCTGGCGTGGTCCTTGATAGGCGACATCGCCGTGCCGGTCCTCGTGGTCTTCCCTCTGGGGACGGCTCTGCTCGGCAGGCTGCTCTCCAACCGGCTCATCCGCGCGCAGGAACGCGCCGCCACCGCGGCGAGGGAGTCACGCTACCGCGCGCTCGTCGAGTCGATGAAGGCGATCGCGTGGGAGTACGAAACGACAAGCAACCGCTGGACCTACGTCGCGCCCCAGGTCAGATCGGTACTCGGCTGGGCGCCGAGCGAGTGGACGAACATCGAGTTCTGGGCGTCCAGGATTCATCCGGACGATCGCGAGGCGGCCACGACCTACTGCGCGGAATGCACCGCGCGCGGTGACGACCACACCTTCGAGTACCGCTTCAGAACGCGTAGCGGCGAGTACCGGTGGATCAACGACGTCGTCAGCGTGGAGCTTCGTGACGGGACGCCGGTGAAGATGCGCGGATTCATGGTGGACATAACGCATCGCAAGGAAGCCGAACACGCGGCGGCACAGCTCGCCGCGGAACGCGAGACCTTACTCGCCGAGATTCGCCACCGAGCGAAGAACTACATCACGATGATCGCCTCGCTCATCCACCTCGAGAAGGTGTACCGCGGCGAGCGTCCGGCGCACGAGGCGCTCGACGACATCGAGCGCCGGACCGTTGTCCTCAGCGGTCTGTTCGAGCTGCTGAACCAGAAAGAGCTCGGGGAGGTGCGGCTCGACGAGTACCTGGAGACTCTCGCGTCCTCGATCGCGCGGGCGTTCCCGGGGACGGTGCGCGTCAGAGTGGAAACGCCTGCCGACGCGGTGCCCGTCGACCAGAAACGCGCGTCGGCAGTCGGCCTCATCGTGAACGAACTCATCACCAATGCGATGAAGTACGCCTACGCCGACGTCGGAACCACCAGCGAGCGGGATCACACGATCACGGTGAGACTCGAGCGACGCGACGACACAGCAGTCCTCTCGGTCACCGACGACGGAGTCGGGCTACCCGAAGGGTTCGACCCTGCGGAGTCGTCCGGCCTTGGCGTCAACCTCGTTCGCTCGCTTGCGCGCCAACTCGAAGGGAATGCGACCTGGGGTGCGGCGGAGACCGGCCCGGGTACACGCGTTACGGTGACCTTTCCGCTCCCGTAGATGAGCGGCAGAGGAGCGGAGCGCTACCAGGCGAACGCCTCCGGGGCCGGACCTCGCTTCAGCGGCCTGCCGACATTGATGTCGAAGATCGCGTCGAGCCGCTCCATCACCTGCGGCTCCAGTTTGAGCGAGGCCGCACGATCAAGCCCCTCCAGATGCGCCACGGTTCGGATACCGACGATAGCCGAGTAGACGGCCGGATTCGCGAGCACCCAGGCAATCGCCACGACGTGCTCCTTCTCCCCCAACTCCGCGCACAGAGACGAGAACTCCGTGAGCTGCTTGTTCTCGCCAATAGGCAGGCCGTATTCGTTCTCGACCTCGGCGGTCCGTGACCCCGACTCGGCCGCCCTCTTCCCGGTCAGCAGCCCACCGGCGAGCGGCATATAGGGCATGACGCCTATGCCGAACTCCGCCGCCGCGGGGATGACCTCAAGCTCAGGATAACGGCTCAGGAGGTTATACTGCGTCTGCTCGGAGACTATGCCAAGATCGCCGCGTTGGCGCGCTATCGTCTGGTACTTCGCGAGACCCCAACCCGGGAAGTTACTCGTCCCGAAGTAGAGCACCTCCCCGCTGCGGTTCAGATTCTCGAACATACCCCAGAACTCCTCTCCGGAGATACGACGGTCGATATGGTGCACCTGGTAGAGATCTATGTGATCGGTGCGCAGCCGCCGAAGCGAGTCGGTGACGTGTTTGCGCACTTTGTACGCGGACAGACCGCCCCCCTCGTTCGGTCCAGGCTCTGGAACCATGGGCCCGTATACCTTGGTGGCAAGAACCACCCGGTCGCGTCTGCCGCCGCCCTGGTCGAACCACTGCCCGATGATCTCCTCGGTCGCTCCCCGCCCGGCGGACCGCCCGTAGACGTTCGCGGTGTCGAAGAAGTTGATCCCCATCTCGAGCGCTGCGTCCATCACACGGAACGACTCCGCGCGATCGGCCGAAGCGCCAAAGTGCATCGTCCCCAGACAGATTCGGCTCGCCTCGAGGTTTGCCCGACCTACATGTGCGTATTCCATACGATCATCATATCATTGATCCACCTGTGGCGACATCCCGAAGAACACAAGCCTCCCGCCGGCCGCTGAGAAGGCGACCTCGATCACGGCGCGTCCTTCCTCGTCGCGACGAACCGTGACGCCGTCACCCGCATGGAAGTCGGCGGCGGTGCGGCGCCGCGTGACATAGGTGTACGTGCCCGCTGCGGCGGCAAAGATCGCCACGAGACCGCGTCCGTTACGATCGTTGATCTTCTCGTGGACCTCCGGGCTCCCACCGACTCGGCCGGAGACGACCGGATAACTCGCGGTGACGTCATCGCGCACGAGCCTGTAGTGCCCCGCGATGCCCGCAATCGCTCCAATCCCCTCCTCCGACAGCGACAACAGATCGCCCCAGATGCCGTTCTGCCCAAGCACGAGCGAAGCCGTCGCGCCCAGCCGGCTTTCGGCAGGATCATCCGGCAGGTAATGGGTGAGAAAGAGGACGGAGGGTATCCACGAGTCGTAGTCAAGCGGCACGCGGCAGAGCGTGTTTCTCGCCTGGCCCGGATAGAAGAAGAGATTGGGGTTACCGTCGGCGGTCCGCGGCATATCAAGGCTCCAGTAGTAAGGCCCGTTGTTGATCAGGAAGTACTTGCCGGAAGCGAGAAACCCCAGGCCGACGTAGCGTCCGCCTTCGGTGATGTCGAAGTCGACGATCGCCTCAGGACACGCCTCGCAGAGGCGGTCGACGATCCGGCTCATCGCCCTGCCGATCTCGAACGCATGGCAGTCGGACCGCTCCACCGCGTCGTTGCTTGCCGTTCCGTGGTGGTGCCCCGGATCATCGCACCCGTACTGCCCGATCGCGTCCCACTTGAAGTAGGTCACCCCGAGCTCTCGAACGAGCGTGACCAGTGTCTCGGCAAACGCATCCGCGTAATCGCTCACCAGGCACATCGAGTAGCTTTCCTCGGTCTCCCAGATCTCCCGCGGCTCGGGCAGTTCGCCGCCCCGGGTGACGCGACACGAGGCGTACCTGTCGGCAAGCCGACTCGTGACCGCAGCGACCGTCGGGTTGAACCAGAGCCCGAGCTTCATTCCGTACGCTTCGAGCCGCGCTCTGATCCGCTTGAGACCGTCGGGGAAGCGCCGCCGATCGACCGCCCAGTCGCCGGTCTTCTCGTACCAGCCGGTATCGATCACAAAGACATCGATCCCGAGCCGATGCGCCACGTCGATTTCATCGAGCATTCGCTGCTCGTTCATCGACTCGAGGTAGGGCCGACCGTTCCACCACTTGTTCCGTTCCTGAAAGTTCCACGTATTATAGAAGAGATACGGGCGGCGGCTCTCCCTGTTCGGACTCATCACCCGAAGGACGAAGTGACGGTACGCTTCGCGCATCGCCGCGAGGTCGCCGGCGATCAGCCCCGCCTGCAACCAGACCGTCCGGTACGGATGATCCGGACCCAACTCGCACCCAGTCCAGTAGTTACCCTTCACCGCTTCGATCCCGACTATCTCCGGGCTAAGCCTGAACCTGATGAAGGCATCCGGCACCTGTGAGCCGTGCTCGTAGGCCAGCAACGCGGTGGCTCCTGCTGACTCGATCGTGAGAATCGGGCCCGTCGCGGTGAGCCCGTCGGTAAGCGCGCCGTCGCCGACGGACCGTTCGCTGAGCCTGAACGAGTGAACGAGCTCGTCGAACTCGCTGAGGCCTACCTCCGTCAGGCGCGCGTCATCGGGCAGGCCGACCGAGAGATATTCGAGGCGATCCGCGCCCGTGATTCTGGTGAGCCGACGCGGAGCTCGAGAGAAGAGCTCAAACCGAAAACGCAGGAGCGGCGACTCGTCGTGCACTCGGACAACGACGCGCAGCGAGAGATCAGGGTCGGCGACGAGCGCGCCGCGAAATGCATGCTCCCGGGTGCCGCCATGCAGCTCTCTGCCGGGCTCAACGGTGAGCGACGACGGATCAAGCGATGCGCGCACCGCTGCAGCTTCCACCTCGAACAGCGGCGGCGCGATAGCGAGCGTCTCGCCCGTTCGCAGGCGGACACGGATCAGCCCTTCACTATCGGAGTCGCCGGCGGTCAGGTCCAGATGAGGTGTCGAAATCACGCGGCCGTCCTCTTACGCGAGCGACCCCATGGGATCCCATGCCGGCAGAACGATCGGCTCGGTGTCAAACGCTTCCTGCAGCTCAGCGGACAGCTCATGTCTTGGCGAGGCGATCTCGAGCACATACTCGTCGAACCACCCGTCGTTCATCACGAAGTAGCCCTTCTTCCCGGGCTCTTCTCCCCAGCTGTTCTCGACTCGCCATCGTCGCGGCCGGCCGTCCACGAGATCCACGCCCGTGAACACCATCGCGTGGCTCATCGCCGTCTGATGGTAGAGGAGCCGCGACGCCTTGTCCATCCCGAGCGGTATCCGGTAGAGGGCTTCGTACTCATAGAGGTTCGGGTCGAGTATCCCGAGCGTTCTGCTCATCATTTTACCCATATCACACCCGAACCAGACCGGCCGTCCGCCCTCGAGGCTCGCGATCGCGAGCGACTTCAGCGTCTCTACCGGCACGTTGAGATACTTCACCGGCTCTCCGCCGACGACATTCGCAAGGTGCTCCACGGTAAAGGTCCTGAGGTAGTCGTTGCCCGGCCGCGGGTCGTGTACGAGGGTCACGAAATCGTGGGGCTGCATCTCAAGATAGGCCTCGGCGAACTCGTGAGGTGTCATCTCTTCATCGCGATGGAAGGCATTGTCCTTGTCCTTCCACTGCCAGGTGAAGCGCTGCGGAGGCTCGCCCAGATGCATCGCAAGGACCCGGTATGCGGCGCCCACTATCTCTTCCTTCGCCTGCCGCACACGATCGATCGGCGCCCCGGACGCGACGGCGTCGCGAAGCGTCGCCGCCCCGCGCCGGACGAGCGTCGTGAGGATCTTGTTCATGCCTGCCGAATTGGACGAGCCGAACGACTCGGGCATGGCGGCCTTGGGCACGAGGCCATGCTTGCGCACGACGTCGGCGAACATGTTCCACTGCCCGCCGTCGTCGAGCGGATGGTCGAGCAGGTATGAGATCGTCCGGTCGTCGACCGGACGGTCGGCCGTCTCGATCATCGTCTCCAGCACGTAGTTGATCCGTTCGAGTTTGTTCCAGAATTGCACGAAGTTCTGGCTGAACTCGAACTCCTTGACGTTCATCGCCTTCATGGCCGCGGGGCGGAAGACGTTGAGCCCGGCGAAGATCCAGCACCTCCCGGAGGCCTGCTGAGCGGTAACGCTCCACTCGTCGAGGTGGACCGAGAAACTGTGATCGGTCGCATTGACGGCGCGCCGGTTCAGCGCGGCGTCCTCCGGCTTGATCGCCGAAAGCACGTTCTGTGCCACGAGATTGGCCGGATCGCCGGAGAACGACTCCGCGAACCGACTGATGATACTGCTGTCCAATACGCCCTGACTCACGAGGTCCTCCTGCACGGGTGCGGGCTTCGCGGCGCGCGGTGAGCGCGGGCCCGCTTCTGCGGCATTGTAACGGCCCGCCCGAGGCTGTTCCAGCCCTCTGACGTATAATGGGTCGGTATGAGACTCTTCAACCGCCGGCCCCGCATCCGCGACGAGGACTGGTCCGGGGCCCTCGCCACAAGGAGCGTGTTCGACCACCTCAGCGAGACCGAAGCGCGACAGCTGCGGATCCTCGCCGAGAGGTTTCTTCGCCGCAGGCAGTTCAGGTGGGCCGACGGGATCGAGCATGACGAGCTCCTCGTCGTCGCGGTCGCCGCCTTGGCGTGCCTTCCGGTCGTGAACCTCGGGCTTTCCTGGTACTCACGATGGGGAACCGTGCTGATCGTGCCGGGAGACTACGAGACCGATTTCAGCGAGACCGATGAGGCAGGCGTGGTGCACGAGGGTACCGACTACGCGAGCGGCGAGTACTCTTCCTACGGGCTGATCGTGCTCTCGGCGCCGGACGTGCGCGAATCGGGATACGGACACGGATCGAACGTGGTAATCCACGAGGCGGCCCACGTGATCGACGCGCGTGACGGATCGCTCGACGGAGCTCCAGCGCTGCACGCCGGGATGGACGGCCGGAGGTGGACCGACGTCTTCACCCACGCGTACACCGACCTCCAGAATCGGGTCGTCTCGCCGCACCGACGGCGGGCGGATCGAGCGCGGCGCAGGGCGAGCGCCTTCGACCCCTATGCGGCGGAGGCGCCGGAAGAGTTTTTCGCCGTGGCGAGCGAGCTCTTCTTCGAACGACCGCTGCGCCTGAGGTCTGAATATCCGGATGTCTACGAGCAGCTGTCCTGCTTCTACCGTCAGGACCCGGCAGACACGCGACAGTAGTCGAGAATCGAGTCGTAGAGGAGTCCCGCGATCCTCCGAGCGTGATCCGGGGTCATCCACTCCTGTGCCCAGCATGCCATGTACCCGCGGGTGGCGGCGATCACCTCCGCAAGGCCGGGCGTCACGCTGCCGCCGGCGTCGTTGGAGAGGATCTCCTTCGCGAACCGCGCGGCCCAGGTCTGCAGGTGCACGGTGCGCAGGCACGCATCGAGCAGCGCGGGGTCGGCTGTGGGACTCGCGGCCCGCGTGCCCTCGGCGACCGCGCCCCGGCGGTCTGCATCCGCGCCGGCACACACGACCAGCCGCCGGAGTACGACCGCCGCGGCGTCGAGCGCCGCCACGCTCTCGTCGATCTCTGCGGAAGGCTCGCGGAGCCGCTTCGAATCGTCGCGCCATTCGCGAAGCAGCTCGCTGATGTAGCCGGCAGGCGCCGGAACCGGGTCCTTCAGACCGTCGAACTGGATGCCGCTCTCCCTCCCGCGCGCGAACGGAAAGGTCGCCCCCAGTCCGTTCTGCAGCACGAGAAACTCCTCACGCCCGACGCCGAAGCAGGTTCGGGCCGCTGCATCCTCGATCTGCGAATACTCGAGGTCGGGATGCTGCCAGGCGAGCGCCGCCATGCGGATCCAGGGCAGCTGCGTCTCCCACGGATGCACACGGATCGCCCAGCTCGTCACGCACGCTCCGGCGAGCCCTGCCGCCTGTGCCGCACGCACCGCGCCGACGACGTTCGGCCCATGGGCCTCGTGCCGCCCGTAGAAGGGCGAGTCGCCGCTCGAGCGGCTTGCGCCGCAGACGACCACCTCGCGCCCGGTCCGCTTCAGGACCCGCGACGAGTGGAAGGGAACGAGACGCCGCTCCTCGTCGAGAAGCTCCGGAACGGCCTCTCGCAGGCCGGGGTCTACCTCGTCGGCATGCACGCGGCCAAGGCTCCAGACACGCGTCTCCTGCGGCGGGTCAACCCCGTCCCAGTAGTTCCAGTCCCAGATGCGGATCCCGGCCGGTACCTCGTCGATGCTCTGCGGATCCGCGAGCACCATGTCGGCCCAGATGCCCGGTGTGATGCCTCGCCGCATCAGTCCGGCCGAGAGCGCGCCGACGTGCTCGGCGTACAGACCGTTACGCCCCACCTCGTCGGCACGTCGCGCGCAGGAGGGGCACGAAGCAAACCGGTACGCCTCGTCACCGCCAAGGTGAAACTGGCGCCGCCCGCCGGAGTGCTCGCCGAACAGCCCGTCGAACAGCTCCGAGTACTCTTCGATCCACGCGACGAGAAACCGCCGAACTTCCGGATTGGACGCGCAGTAGCAGTCGTGGAAGGCGGGATCCTCGCGCCAATGGTGATAGCGGGGATGCTTGAGCACATACTCCGCGTGACCAATCGTCTGCAGGAGCGGAATGTTCTCGAGCCCAAGGTCACGAGAGCGTTCGAGAACCCTCCGGAAGGCGCGCTTCGACATCGCTTCGGGGTCGACGCACTCGGGACAGGTCTCCCACCGGACCTTGTCTTCGAGCTCCCAGAGGATCGCAGTATACCCCATCTGAGCGAGCCTGGAGAGCCAGGTGCACAGGTACGACTCGCGCAGCGACACGAAGTTCAGGTCGACGTGGAAGACGAGCATCGGCCCAGAATAGGAGCCGGTACCAACGCTGTCAACCGCAGAGCTGGAGACGGGAGCCCTGCTTTGATGGTCAGAGAAGGATCGGGTATAGTGGCGCGCGGAGAGGAATGCACCAATGACGCACCAGCCAACGTTCTCGCTCGAGACAGACGACCTGACGCTCGAAATCGCCCGCCCCGGATCCAGAGACGAACACCTTGCGACACGATTCAGCCCCGCCGCCCACATCCTCCAGGTTCGCTACCAGGCTCACTCGTATCTCTTCGACCGTGGTTCGCCCATGGAGTTCGACATAGGCGAGCGCACGGTGCCGCCCGGGTTCGAGGGATGCCGCCCCGGCGAGCGCTTCGTCAAGATAGGTGTGGGACTGCTCGAACGCGAGAGCGCTGATCCGTATAGATTCGCGGGCACCTACCCGGTACGAGCTCGCCCGGATACCTCGGTCTCGATCGAGAAGACACGCGCTCGTTTCACGCAGGAGCTCGAACCGCGCGAAGAGCCGCTCGGGTACCGGCTCGTCGTTGACCTGGCTGTCCAGGGAAACTCCGTGAAAATCGACTACGCGCTCCGGAACCTGGGCGAGGCGCCGTTCCAAACGGAGCAGTACCTGCACAACTTCTCGTGTTTCGACAACGCCCCATTGTCCACAGACTACTCCGTCTCCATCGACTACGCGTACGAGGTGTGCGACAGCATCGGGAACCGTTTGGATGAACCGGATACCGGGCTCGTGCGACCCGTCGATCCCAGGACGTTCGGTTTTGACCCGTCGGCCGCGGAAGAACGGCGCAAGCTCTTCTTTCGCCCGACGGAAGGCGATGCACGCCATCGATGGTCGATCGACAACGAGGCAACCGGTACCGGAATGACGATCGAGGCCGATCGACCGCCCCAGATCAGCGCTCTCTACGTGACGCGCGATCAGATCTCACCGGAGATGAACGTCACACGAACCGTCGAACCGAACGCAACGGCACGCTGGACGCGATGCTACGAGTTCCGGTGAGTGGAGCCGGACACGGCAGGGGCTCAGCAGGAGGTCAGCCGGGAAGCTCGACGGTGACCACCGTCCCTTCGCCCATGTGGCTGTCGATCGTAATCGTACCGCCAAGGCGCTCGACGAGATCGCGGCACAGGGTCAGGCCGAGTCCGGAACCGCGCTCGCCCTGGGTACCGGTGGTGCGATAGACAGAGGCAAGCTCGAAGACCGCATCGAGCTGTTCCGGAGGGATGCCGACGCCGGTGTCCTGCACGGTGATCGCGACGCGCGGCTCGCCTTCGCTCGAGAACGCCGTGCTCGCGACCGTGACGGTGCCTCCCTGAGGCGTGAACTTCACAGCGTTGCTGAGCAGATTCGCGAGGATCGTCTTAAGGGCGTGTGAGTCCGCCTGAGCGGTGAGCCCCGGTGTGGGCTCGTGCCGCAGGCCCAGTGACTTGGTGTGAGCCGCACTGCGGTACGCGTCGACGACGGAACTCACGAGCTCGTCAACCGACAGCCGCTGCGACCGCTGCTCGACCGCCTCGAGCTGGAGCTGCGACCACTCGAGAAGGTTGTCGAGCATCGACTCGAGACCGCCCGCCGATGTCGCAACGACCCGGGAAATCTCCTCGAGCTCGTGCCGTTCCATGGCTCCAAAGTCGCGCACCACGCGGCGCATGATGCCGGCCACACCGGTGATCGGGTTACGCAAATCGTGGGCGATGATGGAGAAAAGCCGCTCGCGGGTAGAGTTCGCCGCGGCGAGCTCGGTGTTCGTGCGCTTCAGCGCAGCCGTACGTTCGGCGACGAGTGCCTCGAGCTCCCGTGCGCGTACCTGGAGCGTGCGCGTGCGCACCAGGACAACCGCGATCACCGCTGCAGCCAGAAGCAGGAGTGAGAGCACGGTGAACCAGCTCGTTCGCCAGAAGGGAGGCACGATCTCAACTGCGACGCGCGTGGGCTCAGGGCTCCAGGCGCCGCGGCTGTCGGCGCCGAGGACTTCGAACGTGTAGCGACCCGGAGGCAGGGCCGTGTAGTCGGCGGTCCGGCGGTAACCGGCGTCGACCCATTCGGGGTCCAACCCGACGAGCCGGTACCGGTAGCGGTTGCGCCGGGGAACGGAGAACTCCATCGCGGCGAACTCGAAGGAGATGAAGTTCCGCGCGTGAGGAAGCGAGATCTCGCGGACGGCGTGCGGAGCTAAGCCGCGCTCGTACGGTTCGTTCATCACGGAGATCGCGGTGATCCGCACGTCCGGCTCGTGACCTTCCACGGGGCTTCTTGCGGGAGGAACGCGGATGATGGTGGAGAAAGCTCCGAACAAGTGCTCTCCGTCCGAGGTCCGCAGGGCGCCTCCCGCGAACTCCCGGACGTTGAGCCCGTCACGCTCGTCGATGGTCGTGACCCTGACCGGGTCGAGGTCGATCCGGTTCAGGCCGTTCGTCGTTGCGACGTAGATCACGCCCGGCGCGACCTCGAGAAGGCTCGCCACGAGGTTGCTGCTCAGGCCGTGCGCCGTGCCGATGAAGTCGAAGTCGTCGGTCTGCCTCCGGTACCGTATGAGACCGCCGCTGCGTGAGGCGATCCAGAGCGTACCGGCGGAGTCCTCGAGCATCTGGGCCGTGCTGTTGCTGCTGATGCTGCGCGGATTCTCCGGATCATGGAGATAATGGCGAAACCCGTCGACCTCGGGCAGGTACCGGTTCAGCCCGCCGTTCGTCGCGACCCAGATCACGCCACGGCTGTCCTCGTAGATCGCGTAGACGAGATTGTTGCTCAGGCTGCCGGGGTCTTCGGGGTCGTAGCGGTACGATACCACGGTACCGTCCGGCTTCCGGCGCAGGAGTCCGCGGTCGTAGGTGCCAACCCAGATCGAATCGTCGCGCGCGCGCATGAGGGCGTACACGATCTGCGGATCGTCGCCCGCGACGTCGGCGAACGGACCCCAGGCCGACTCGAAGTCGCCCGTACGCGGGTTGTAGCGCGAAATGCCGGCGTTCGTGCCGAGCAGGATCGACCCGTCAGGCTCCGTAAGCGCGGCGGTGACGTTGTCGTGCCCGATGCTCGTCGGATCGTCCGGGTCATGGCGATGGATGGTGACTCGTCCGGTGTCCGGGTCACGGACATTCAGACCCGAGTTCTGCACGCCGATGTAGAGCCGCCCCGTCGCGCGATCCTCGTGCAGCATCTGGACCCGACCGATCGAGAGGCGCCGGTGCTCGGGAAGCTCAGGATGGACGAACCGGAAGTCGCGGCGTCCGGGGTCGTACTTGCTGATTCCGTTTCCGTTCGTCCCAATCCAGATGATACCGGTCCGATCCTCGTAGAGCGAGTAGGCGATATCGTGAGCGAGGCTGTACGAGTCGTCGACGTCCGGCCTGTGGACGGTGTAGTCGCCCGTATCCGGGTCGAGAATCACGAGCCCGCCGCCCCAGATGGCCAGATAGACGAGGCCCGACCGGGCGGGCAGCACCTGGTAGACGCGGTTGTCGGGAAACCTGTAGTGCGTCTCAACGGTCCCCGCAGCAGACACACGCGAGACTCCGCCGTCCCAGGTGCCGACCCAGAGCCGTCCGGCCTCGTCCTCCGCGATCGACATCACGTAGGGGCTCGGAAGCCCGTCCGGACCGTCGGCAACCGTGCGGAACTCGACCTCGCCGGACCGCGCGTACTCGACGAGCGAAAGGCCTCCGTAGGTGCCGACCCAGAGCCGGTCTGAAGAGTCCAGAAAGACCCGCCTGACCGTGGCGTTCGGAAGCGACCGGTCGTCCTCCCCGGCGACGAACCGGGTGAACCGCTTCTCCTCCTCCGAGTCGAGTCGATTCAGACCGTCCAGGGTGCCCGCCCACAGGGTCCCGGACGCGTCGCGCGCGACGGAGGTAACCACGTCGTTGCTCAGCGAATGGGCGTCGGTATTCGAGTGACGGAAGTGCGTGATGCGGTTGGTGATGGGGTCGAGCCGGTTCAGACCGCCGTAAGTGCCGACCCAGATGACGTCGCCGGAGTCGAGATAGAGCGTCTGAACGAGCTGATGAGAGAGACTTCCGGGGTTGAAGGGCTCGCTCGTGTAGAGCGTCATCGTATAGCCGTCGTACCGCTGCAGACCGGCCTGGGTACCGAACCAGAGAAACCCGGAGTCGTCCTGCAGGATAGACGAGACGGCCGAGTTGACGAGCCCGTCTACGTACGAGATGTGGTCGAACTGCAGCCGTGCCTCGAGCGGGGCGGCGGCAAGCGGGGCGATGCCCATGCCAAGAAGGAGGATGCCGAGAAGTCGGGAGATGAGGTACGGACAGACACGACGCAAGAGCTCGGACCCCTTTAATTGATTAATTAGCGATATTTGACACTCGAAGTGTACCGTATCCAGGCGTCGATGTCCAGAGGAAATCAGCCCTGGACACCAAACTCACGACACTTTCGACTCGATCAGGGAGGAGAAGATGAATATACTCCTAACCGGAGACTCATGAATTCGTGACACGCCTGGTCGATCCTGAACCGGCGGGGAGAGATGAAATGAACAAATCAGCAACACGCGCGCCGCGGGCGCTGCCGATACTGCGCGCGGTGATCGCCGTAGCGCTGCTTGTCACAGCGGCCTGGTACACGTCAGCCACCGGATCGCAGGAACCTGCGGCCGAGGCGGCGGTGACCTTCCGGCTCGCGATGGCCGCAGACCCGGACTCGCTCGATCCGCACCGCTCGTCGGCATCGATGACCGAACAGATCATGCTCAATGTCTTTGACGGGCTTCTCAACCCGACGCCGGACGGTGGCGTCGAGCCGGGACTCGCGGAGTCGTACACGATCTCGGAAGACGGGCTGACCTACACCTTCACGCTGCGGTCGGATGCGTACTTCCACAGCGGAAACCCGGTCACGGCGAA
This sequence comes from Spirochaetales bacterium, assembly GCA_007130265.1. Taxonomy (GTDB): domain Bacteria; phylum Spirochaetota; class Spirochaetia; order DSM-27196; family SLST01; genus SLST01. The sequence continues at coordinate 3,732 of SLST01000068.1, read as the reverse complement.
CGACGTCGTCTTCACCATCAACCGGCTGCGGGGAGCCGACGGCGGACCGGCACTCTCGTCGGAGTTCGACGACGTGGAGGAAATCGAGACGCCTGATCCCCGGAGCGTTGTGATCCGCCTGGCGAGACCAAACTCCTCGTTCGAGAAGTTCCTCTACCGCGCAATCGTGCCGGCCGGGTACCATCGGCAGGCGGAAGCGCCGATCGGGGCGGGGCCGTACCGATTCGTGGAGTACATCCCCCAGAACCGCATCGTGCTCGAGCGGTTCGACCGTTACTACGGGAGTGCCGGCGACGTCGACCGGGTGATCGTGAGGATCATAGGCGATGCCGACGCTCGATTGCTCGCGCTTCGCGCCGGAGAACTCGACTTTGCAGATGTCCCGGCGGACCGCATCGCAGAGGTCGAAGACTCGTTTCGCGTCGTTACGGCGCTCGCAAACTCGGTATTCATCCTGGGCATGAACAACGATCGCGCTCCGTTCAACGATCCACGCGTGCGCCGGGCAATCAACCACGCGATCGACCGCAGCGAGATCATCGACTTCGTGTTCAACGGCTACGCCGTCGAGCTGGGTTCGAGCATGAGCCCGGCGATGCCCGACTACTTCGACGAGCGGCTCGTCGGCACCTTCGGGTTCGACCTGGATGCCGCAGAGAGCCTGCTCGGCGAGGCCGGGTACCCGGACGGTTTTCCGGTTGAGCTGCGGATCTCCGGACACAGCCCCGTCTACACCAACACGGCGCAGGTCATTCAGCAGCAGCTCTCCCGGATCGGGATCAGGACGAGAATTCGGGTGATCGAGTGGAGCATGTGGCTCTCGGACATTTATACGAGTCGCGACTTCCAGCTGACCTTGATCGACTTCACCGGCAAGCTCGACCCCTACCCGGTGCTTCGCCGCTACATCTCCGATTTCCGTCGCAACTTCCTGAACTACGAGAATGAGTCGTACGACGATGTCATGGAGCGCGCGCTGCGATCGCCGGACCGCGATACCCGAGCTCGGCTGTACCGCGAAGCGCAGGAGCTGCTTGCGTGGGACGTTCCGGCGGTCTTTCTCGCGGACTACCAGTTCATCTGGGCAATGGATGAGCGCTTCAGCGGGTATACTCCTTACCCGTTCTTCTTTCACGATTTCAGCAAACTCAGGTATGCTCGTGAGTAGACGTGAGCTCAACGTACCTCGTCCGCCGGATATTCACCCTCGCGACCACGTTGATCGTGGTCGCGATGGCCACCTTTCTCGCATTTGAGGTGATCCCGGGAGACCCGGTACTCACGATGCTCGGTCCGGACGCCGACCCGGCGCTGATCGCCGCGATGCGAGAGGAGCTCGGTACCGAACTTCCTCCGGCAGCTCGCCTCGCACGCTGGGTTGCCGGCGTACTCACCGGTGATCTGGGAACCTCTATTCGCTACGGGCGACCCGTGAGCGCACTCATTCTCGATCGGGTCGCGGTATCGCTCTCGATCGCCCTCCTGGCGATGAGCGCCGTGGTCGTCATCGCGGTTCCGCTCGGAATCGTACTGGCCGTGCGACGCGCACATTGGAGCGAACCGCTGGTATCCATGATGATCCAGATCGGCATGGCGATTCCGTCGTTCTGGCTGGGCATCATCCTCATATCGGTGTTCAGCCTGTCGCTCGGGCTCTTCCCCACCGGGGGGTACGTGACGTTCGAGGCCGGAGTGCCCGCATCGCTCCGCTCCGTGACCCTCCCCTCCATTGCCATCGCGATTCCGTTGATCGCGGTCGTCGTCAGGTACACCCGTAACTCGATGATCGACCAGTTCGGCCACGACTATGTGCGTACCGCTTTCAGCAAGGGGTTCCCGGTCCGCCACGTGGTCTACCGTCATGTGCTCCGCAACGCCGCGCTGCCGGTGATCACCGTCCTTGGGATGATCTTCTCAAACATCGTTGTGGGGACTATCATCATCGAGCAGGTGTTCGCGCTGCCGGGGTTGGGCCTCCTGCTCGTGACGGCGGTGAGCGCCCGGGACTTTCCGCTGATTCAGGGACTGGTGCTCTACATCACCTTCTTCGTTACGCTCTTCAACCTTCTTGTCGACATCGCCTATCATGTGGTTGATCCACGGGTTGAACTCACATGAGGCGCACGAACTCGAGTCTGTTCATCGGTCTGGCCATCGTGGGCGCGCTCACTATCATGACCCTCGTGAGCCTCGTCTACACGCCGCACGACATCAACGAGATGCACCGTGAACACCGCTTCGAGGGGCCGAGCACTCGTTTCTGGCTCGGAACCGACAACTTCGGCCGTGACGTCTTCAGCCGGGTCATGCACGGGGGACGGACCGCCTTCTTCGTGGGCTCGACGGCGGTCGCGATCGGTCTTGTCTTCGGGACCGTCATCGGCGGTATCGCCGGGTACGCGGGATCGTGGATCGACGAGGTGTTCATGCGGGTTATGGACGGCCTTCTCGCGTTCCCGGGTCTCATCATGGCGTTGATGGTCATCGCGATCGCGGGCCCCGGCACCCTCAATACGGCTCTCGCGATCGGGATCATGAGTGTACCGACGATATCCCGCATTGCCCGCAGCGGCTTCTTGCAGTACAAGTCGATGGATTTTGTGGACGCGGCACGCACGATCGGCGTTCGCCCGACGGCAATCATGGCCCGACACATTCTGCCGAACGTCGTCTCGTCGCTCGTGATCGCGGGGGCGGTCGCCTTCGCGGGAGCGATCCTGAGCGAAGCGGGCCTCAGCTACCTTGGCCTGGGGGTCCAGCCGCCCACGCCGAGTTGGGGCCGAATGCTGCGTGAGGCGCAGGGGCACTTCCTGCGATCGCCGTGGTTCACACTTGCTCCCGGGTTCGCGATCACCCTGATGGTTCTGGGGTTCTACATGATCAGTAACGGCGTGCGTGACGCGCTCGATGTAAGGGGTCATCACCTGTGAGCGGCGCGCCTGCGACCGGCGTGAGCCTGCTCGAGGTGCGAGACCTCTGCACCTGGTTCGGCCCTGAAGCGACACCGGTGCGGGCGGTGGACGGCGTAAGCCTCACGCTCGAACGCAGGCAGACCGTCGCGATTGTGGGTGAGTCCGGCTGCGGCAAGAGCGTGACCGGGCTCTCGATCATGCGGCTCGTGCCGGCAGGAGGACACATCATCGGCGGCGAAGTCAGGCTCGACGGAAAGGAACTGATCGGTCTCGATCATGGCGAGATGACCAGGATTCGAGGACGACGCATGTCCATGGTGTTTCAGGAGCCGATGACCTCGCTCAACCCGCTCATGACGGTGGGTGAACAGATCGCAGAGATGCTGCGCTACCATCTAAGCCTCTCCAGGCGGCAGGCGATCGAGCGTTCCGTGGAGCTCCTCGATGAGGTGGGGTTCGCTCGACCCAAGCGTCTGCTCGGCGAGTATCCGCATCGACTCTCCGGGGGGATGCGGCAACGCGTGATGATCGCGATGGCTCTCAGCTGCGACCCCGAGCTCCTGATCGCGGATGAGCCCACAACCGCGCTCGACGTCACGATCCAGGCGCAGGTCCTCGAACTGCTGAAACGCCTTGCCGCGCGGGTGGGTACGACGGTTCTACTCATCACCCACGACCTCGCGGTGGTCTCAGAGGTCGCGGATCACGTTTACGTCATGTACGCCGGCCTCGTGGTCGAGTCGGCCCCTACCCGGCTGCTGTTTTCGCGGCCGCTCCATCCGTATACGCAGGGCCTGCTCGCCTGCGTCACCTCGATCAG
>SLST01000491.1 GCA_007130265.1 Spirochaetales bacterium | reverse complement strand
GTCCGCGATGAGCGGGCGCTCGACCTCGAGGTCTGGATCATGGACGACGACAGCCGCGACGGGACGGTGGAAGCGGTTCGCGAGACGGGGTTCTCCTGGGTCCACCTCGTCGTGCGCACCGGGGGAAGGGGCTTGAGCGATGCCGTGCTCGACGGGATCTTCCGTGCTACGGGCGAGGTGATCGTCGTCATGGACGCAGACCTCAGCCATCCGCCGGCCGTGATCCCCGCGCTCGTTGCAGCCGTGGCGGGCGGGGCGGACTGCGCGATCGGGTCTCGTTACGCGCCCGGTGGGGCCGTTGACCCGGGTTGGGGTGCCTTCAGGATGCTCAACAGCCGGGTCGCGACGCTCCTTGCCCGCCCGTTGACGAGCGCGCGCGACCCGATGTCAGGGTTCTTTGCGTTCGCCCGTGAACGGGTGCTCGCGGCGCGCGAGAGGCTTGATCCGGTGGGGTACAAGATAGGGCTCGAGCTCATGGTGAAGTGCGGCTGCAAGCGCATCGCGGAGGTGCCTATCACCTTCGCGCGGAGGCAGTGCGGTAGCAGTAAGCTGACCTTTCGCGAGCAGCTTCGCTACCTGGAGCACCTGCGTCGGCTCTCTTTTTTTTGCAGGCCCAATTTGGCCTCCGCGCTCCTGTTCGGCGTCGTGGGCGCAAGCGGAGCCGTGGTGAACCTGGCGGTCGCCACACTCCTCGCGAGCACCGGGGCCGCCGACCGGACCGCGATCGCAGGGGGGATCATCGCGTCGGTCTCGAGCAACTTCGTCCTAAACCGCCGCTTTACCTTCCCTTGGGCGCACACCGGCCCGGTGGTGAGGCAGTTTGCAGGGTTCGCTGCGGCGAGTTCAGTGGGGATGGTCGTGAACTATGTGGTGTCAGTTGTCATGCGATCGCGCGCGGGCCTGCCGCTCGTTGTCGCGGCAGGTTGCGGTATCGTCGCGGGGATGGGGCTGAACTTCATCGCGAGCCGGTTCCTGGTGTTCAGGCGAACGGCAGTCCGTCGCGACGGAGGTCCTCCTGCGACCCACCGCAGGACCCAGGGCTCCGGCGCGGCGCTCTCGTCAAACGAATGGTGCGGGTCGCTCACAAGGCCGTCGCCTGACACCGAGCGCACGGCGAACTCGTACGTGCCGTAGGGCAGGTCCCCTTCGGTGACCGTGAGTCGCCGAACCGTGACTTCATCGTTCAGGAGCTGCCACTCGATCCCTCCTCGTTCGCGCCAATAGACACGGTACGAGTTGGCCTCTCCGTCGGAATCCCAGGCGAGGGTGAACGAGGGGCCGGAGATCGCCATGACCTCTACCTCCTGTGGATGAGCGGGTTGGGGGCTATCACGCCCGGGTTGACTGCCGACCGCATCGTCACGGCCGCCCCTTGGTTTGAGTTCCGGAATGTCCGCGAACGGCATGCGGCAACCGGCGAGCGCGGCCGCCAGGATGACGGCGATCGTCGCGACCCGTACTCCGTCGCAACCTGAGATTGTCGTATTCATTGGTTTTCCCCCCAGCCCCAATTCCTCCGTTTCATTTACAAGGACCATGCCATCAGGCAGCAAATCCAGGTAGATATCTGTGGCATCTCCAAATGGCTCCATGAGAAGCATTTGTGATTCGTATCTTCGCGGGTCTCCTTGCGGTTCGCGCCCGAAGGACGCGAGTGCGACGTCGCAGACGCGTGTGGCTTCAGATACGTAATTCGAAAAGGGTTCTCGAGTTTCGTTTTTGGAATCAAGCGGCCGAGTCTCGATCGCTAGCGTCAGGAGCCCGAGGCCCTTGCCGCGCCCGTCGCATGTGACGAGATCGCCGTCGCCCGGAACGCGGCAGTACGATCCGTTCGAATTGACCTTTTGCCAGCAGCGGCGCTACTTTCAACATGTGCGCCGCTACACCTTTCCTTGGACAGCAAGGGCCCGGTCGTGAGACAGTTCGCAGGCCTCGCCGCGGCGGGCGTGACCCCCTATTTCGTGATGGGCCGCTTCCTGGTTTTCAGGAGGCGGAGATTCGAGCTTGACGGCGACCGCGGGAGCGGCCGCACGGGAGGTTAAGTATGAAAAAACGTATCATCAAGATCGCGCTGATCGCGATCGCGGCGCTGCTCGTTCTGGCAGGCTGCCCTGGGGTCGGCCCGGGCGACGCCCCGGACGCCGAACCCGGGAGGCTTCGCGTCAACGTGTCCACCGCGGGCGGGTCGCGGAACATCCAGCAGCCGATTCTCGCGCCGATCGAAGAGTTCGTCATCACCATCGAACGGGGGTCGGAGACCTTCAGCGAGACGGTCTCTGTGGGCGTGGGAACGACGACGTTCGAGGCGATCGATGCCGGTACCTGGGTGGTCACCGTGGAGGGAAACAGCTCCGGTCAGGCCGTCGCGCGCGGCACCGCCAATGCCGAGGTCGTCCCCCGACAGATCACGACGATCAGCATGACCATAGGACCGCTCCCCGGCGAAGGCTCGCTCAATCTTGAGCTCCAATGGCCGGCAGGTCTTGTGTCCGACCCAGGCGTGACCGCCACCCTTGACCGACGCGACGGAGGTTCGGTGATCAATCTCACGGGATTCGACATCGACACCGGCGGCGATCCGCACACGGCCGAGTACCTGGGCGAGGTGCCTGAGTTCGAGGCCGGCTACTACGAGTTGAGAATCGCACTCACCGATGGAGGCGTGGTCGTCTGGAACGACGTCGCCGCCGTACGCATCGTGGAGGGACGGTTTACGACCGGTACCTACACGCTCGATGCGTCGGAGATGAACCTCCTGACGACCGGCGACCTTGTCATCGAAGTCGATGCGGACCTGCAGAACCCGTACGAAGTCGGTTTCAGCGGCTTCGAGGTGGAGATCGGCCCCGACGACGAGATGATCGTCACCGCGACTCTGAGCCCGGACGAGTCGCCCACCGAGCCCTACGAGTGGTACCTCAACGGAACGCGGCAGACCGCCTTTGAGGGCAACACCATCACCATCGGCGGCGGCGGAGCCTCGGTTCAGGAAGGGATGGCCTATCGCCTTTCGCTCCTTGTGGTCCATGGGCCGGTACTGAGCTCGACGGGTGCCTCGTTCCGCGTCGTCGAAGAGTAGCCCCGCGAAGCGGGGCAGAGCGCGTCGGCTTTCCTGCGGCCTGCGGAAGCGATATCTTTCCGCTGGATGAACGGAGTCCGACGCCTCTTTCGCTTTCTTCCGCTGGCCTTTGGTCTTTCCGGGCTCGTGGGCTTTCTCGCCTACGGCGCCCTTTCCGGCGGCCCAGGCCTCGGCCTCGTGCCGCCGGAGCTTGTCCCGCTCACGGGGCTCACCATCAGCGTGATCCTCATCCTGTCGAACTTCTGGCACCTGCTGCCGGACGAGTCGCGGGGGAGGTATACGCTCCTGCTTCTTGCCGTCTACACCGCGGGGATCCTCTTCATGGGCCTGCGCCCGAAGGGGGCCTACCTCCTCGCGCCGCTCGGCACCCTGGCCTTTCTGATCGCCGTCGTCGCCTGCGCGCTCATCAGCCTCTTCATCGAGGTGACGCAGCACTTCATCGTCACCCGCATGTCGTCGCTCGTGGACTTCCTCACGAACGCCTCCGGCGGGCTCATAGGCGCCGCCTACGGGGTGCTGCACCTGAAGGTGTGGGCCGACGCGGTACTCCCCGCTGATAGCGCCTCGTGATCTGGGTCTGGATCGCCGCGGCGGCGCTGCTCGTAGCGGCCGGCGTCATTGCGAACAACCGTCTCGTCGTCACCCGCTACCGGATCGAGCTTCCGGGGCTCGGGGGGCCTGCCGGTCGCAGCGTGCCTGGGGCGCGGCTTCGGATCGTCCACCTGTCTGACCTGCACGGCAAGCGGTTCGGGCGCGGTGAGCGCGACCGGCTCGTGCAGATGGTGCGCGGCTGCCTGCCGGACCTCATCGCGATCAGCGGCGATCTCCTCAACAGGCGGCGCGACGTGACCTCGAACGCGATCGAGCAGGTGCGCGCGCTCGCGGCGGTCGCGCCGGTGGTGGTCTGCCGCGGCAACCACGACCTTGACCCGCGGCAGTGGGACGAGCTAGTCGCGGCGCTTCGTGGTGAGGCGGTGCACCTGTTGCAGAACGATCTGCTGGCGCTGACGGCGGCGGGGACCACGCTGGTCGTCGCCGGGGTGGAGGAGCGCGCGGTCTACTGCGAGGACGAGGAGGGGTGGCTCGCGGCGCTTCGCGAGCTCGCCGACAGAGCGTCGGCCTTTGCCTATCCCCGCATCCTTCTCGCGCACCGTCCGGATTACATCTCCCGCTATGCGAAGAGCTGCTTCGCGCTCTCGCTCTCCGGCCACGCGCACGGCGGGCAGGTGCGACTGCCCGGGGTGGGTGCGCTCTGGGCGCCGGACCAGGGGTTTCTCCCCCGGCACGCGGAAGGCGTCCACCGCAGCGGCGGCTTCACCGCGGTCGTGAGCCGCGGGTTAGGCCCGAGCACTTTCCCCTTCCGCATCGGCAACCCGCCGGAAGTCATCCTCCTCGAATGCGAGCCGCCCGACTCGGCGTGATCGCCCACCTCCACCCCAGCCGACCGCCTCCGGGCGGTCTTTTTTTTGTTCCGGCATTTTTGCCTTGCTCAGCTGCCGAATACCTGCAAATGCGCTATTATTGAGGCGGAGGCGCTGGAAACACGACCGGCGCGACCTTTTCCCTCAAGGAGCAGGCAGCTGGCAAAGCTTCTCGTCATTGAAAGCGATCGGACAGCGCAGCGCGAGGCGCGGCGGCATCTCGAAAAGGCCGGGTTCCTGGTCTACGTGGCCGACGACGCGGAGAGCGCATCGGCCCTGCTCTCCAGCCAGTCGTTCGACATCGTGGTGGGCTACGCGGACCATAACGAGAGCGAGCTGATCGAGACGGTGCGCGACGTGAGCTCAGCCGGGTCGGTGACGCTGCTCATCCTCGTGGTGGACGCGCAGGCGGGCACGGAGCCCGACGAGCCGGTGAGCGGCGCCGCCTTCGACTACCTGCAGCGGCCCTACGATCTCGCCGAGCTCGAGTACCGCATACGGCGGGCGCTGGACTTCAAGCGGCTGCACTACGAAGCGCAGAGCCTGCGCGGCGAGCGCAACCTCATCTACCGGCCGGAGAACTTCGTCGGCAATAGCCCCCAGATCAGACAGGTGCTTGATCTCGTCGCGCGCGTCGCCACGACCGACTCGAGCGTCCTGCTCGCCGGCGAGACGGGCACCGGCAAGGAGCTTGTCGCCGGCGCGATCCACTACAACAGCGGCCGGACCGGTAACGCCTTCGTCAAGGTGAACTGCGCTGCGCTCCCCTCCGAACTCCTGGAGAGTGAGCTCTTCGGGCACGAGAAAGGGGCGTTCACCGGGGCGGTGCAGCGACGGAT
>SLST01000428.1 GCA_007130265.1 Spirochaetales bacterium | reverse complement strand
GCCCCTGCGCGCTCGGGCTCGGCACTCCCACCGCGCTCATGGTAGGAAGCGGCGTCGGCGCGGAGAAGGGCGTCCTGATCAGAAACGGCGAGGCGGTCCAGACGCTCAAGGACGTGCGCGTCATCGCCTTCGACAAGACGGGAACGATCACCGTTGGTCGACCGGAGGTAACCGACGTCGTACCCGCCAAGGGTGTCTCCGAGGAAACGCTCCTCGCCGCCGCCGCCGCGCTCGAGGGCGCGAGCGAGCATCCGCTTGCCCATGCGGTGGTCCAGAGCGCCCGTGAGCAGGGATTCACTCCTGCAAGTCCCACGGATTTCGAGGCAATTACCGGCCGCGGTGTGCGCGGGCTCGTCGATGGAACGAGGGTGCTCGTCGGTAGCCGGCAGCTCATGGCCGACGCCGGCCTCGATCCGTCGCCGCATGAACAGGATCTCGTTCGTCTCGAGCAGGAGGCGAAGACCGCGATCCTCGTGGCTCGGGGCGATCGGCTGCTCGGCGTCATCGCCGTGGCGGACCCCATCAAGGAAGACAGCATCGCCGCGGTCGCCGAGCTCGAGCGCATGGGCATCTCGACCGCGATGATCACCGGAGACAACGAGCGCACCGCGCGCGCGATCGCCGACCGAGTCGGGATCTCGCGGGTGATCGCGAACGTCCTCCCCGACGGCAAGGTTGCGGAGATCCGCAAGCTTCAAGACGAGTACGAGCTCGTCGCCATGGTTGGTGACGGCATCAACGACGCCCCGGCGCTCAAGCAGGCGAACGTCGGCATCGCGATAGGAACGGGAACCGACGTCGCGATCGAGGCGGCAGACGTGACCCTCGTTCGCGGGAACCTCGGAACGCTCGTCACGGCGGTCAATCTCTCCGCCGCGACCTTCCGCAAGATCAAGCAGAACTACTTCTGGGCATGGGGGTACAACGCCGTTGCGGTGCCGATCGCGATGCTCGGCCTGCTTCATCCGATGATAGGCGCCGCGGCGATGGCGATGAGCTCGCTCAACGTCGTGTACAATTCACTTCGCCTGAAACGTGTGCAGATCGAGCCGGGGTTCCTGCGCGAATCCGAGCGCGGGAAGGGCCGCGTAGGCGAGCGAAGAGAAGAACCGTTCCTGGCCGGGACCGGTCCACGACATGATACCGGTCTCGTAGGCGAGTGAGGAGCCGTCATAGAGCTCATCGTAGTAGGCGTCGGGCGAGATGTAGCCGAGGTACGCACCGGAGAAGCTCAACGGAAGGAGGGTCGCCCCGCGCTCCGCGGCGCGGGCTCTCAGGTCGGCCCCGAGCTCGCCGCTGAGGTCACCGGGAAAACCGGCGAAGACGAGCGGCCCGAGCCTCACGATGGTAATCCGCGCCTCGCGCCGGATCCCGTTCAGGCGCAGGAAGATCGGGCTGACCCGCAGCCGCGGCGCAACCCGCAACTGCAGTGGAGGCGCCCGGGGCGCCGCGTCCGCCACACCAAGCTCACCCACCTCGATGACGCGCGGATCCGCGGGAAGCGCCTCCGCGAGCAGACGAGCGTACTCACGCGCGCGCTCGAACCCGGCGGAGCCCTCAGGAGCCCGCGGGCTCATGCTCCCCATCGCTCCGGGAAGAAAGAAGGCGTCGCCGCCTGCGAGCTCCACGACGGCGTCGCGCAGGAACCCGGGATACCCGGCTGAGAACTCGAGGTTCGACGCGCCGATGATCGTCGGATGCGCGGAGAACCGGACGAGCGACAACCGCCCCCCCAGATCGTCCTCGAACGAGATGAGATCGAGCATCGCATCGACCGGCGGATAGCCGGCCGTCTGCTCACGTGCACGATTGCGAATCAGCTGCGCGACGGCGACGGTACCGTGCGAGACGCGCACCGGACGAAGCCCCTGGCCGGCACGCTCGAGCATGGCGGTCACTGCCGCGGCCATCGTGTCGGTGATAGCCCGCTCGACGTCGGCGCGGTACGCTCCTCCAAATGCCCGGCCGATCAAGCCCGGCATCGCCGCGCCGGGACCGGAATGGGTGTGCGAAGCGGTGAAGAGGATCGGGATGCCGACGCGCGAACGCACGTCGTCCGCGATCCTTGGCGTCACGACGAGCAGGTCCGAAGCGATGATCGCGACCCGCGCCACCGCCTCTCCCGTCGCGGAGCCCGTGCCCAGGACGAGCGCCCCCACTTCGAGCCGGTCATGGTACCCCGTCGCGGGCTCTCCGCGCCTCGCCCCGTACCCCGCAAGCGGCGTCCCTTCCGGCAGCTCGAGCGGGACGGTCGCCCACTCCGCGAGGAGCGACTCACCCTCGGCGATCGGCCACCTCGTCGCCTCGATCTTCGTCAGCCCGCGCTCGAGCGGACGGTTGACTGCGCGCCGCTCAGAGACTACAGTGGGCCACGGTCCGACGAGCACTATGAACGCAATCAGGAGCAGGATGATGATTCCAGCGACAAAGGCGAAACGACGCATATGGTATTCTACCAGATTCTCCACCTGCGACGTGAACCGGAGCACCAGAGCCGACGCTGAAAGCGGGAAGAGGAACAGATGAAATCTGCATCACTCGTTACGATTCTGGCGGTCGTGACCCTTCTCCTCACCGGCTGCGGCCGCGCGCCCGAACCGGTATCGCTCTCGTTCTTCTATCTGCCGCTCTGCCCCACCTGTCCGGAGACGGCGCAGATGGAGGCGATCGCAGGCGAACTCGCCGGAATCGACCGTGCGCACGAGCATGTCACCGCGCGGATCCATGTTCTGGGACGCGAGGACGGAGCTGCCGCGCTTCGCAACGCCGCTGAAGCCGCCGGCATCGACGTTCGCGCGACAGCGTTCCCGGTTCTCTTTGAGAACGGGCATGTTCACGCGGGATTCGAGGAAATCGAGGACTACCTTGCCTCGTGGTGAGCGATCGGTTCATCCCCTGGTTAGCTGCGGTCAATCCGGCTCCAAAGGCGGAGGTCATCAAGAGGCCGGCCTACGCGGTCCATAACAGCCAGCCGGCGACCCCGATCAGCACGACCCCGGCGCCTTTCATGATCACCGGTTGATACTGCGCCACCCTCTGCAGCCGACTCACCAGACCGGCGAAAGTCGCGACAACCCACAGCGGCGCGCTCCGGCCGACGGCGAAGGCGAGCATGAGCGCGGCACCGAAGGCGGGCTGCCCCCTCGCGGCAACATACGCGAGCACGCCGATCGTAACCGGAAAGGTGCACGGAGATGCGGTAAGTGCGAAGGGCACGCCCAGGAGAAACGCCCCTGCGATACCCGAACCCCGTGCCTCCTTCCACTCGCGAACAGGAATCATCGACGAGAAGTCAATCACCTTCAGGAGCCAAAGCGCCGTCAGCAGCATAATCGCAGCCACGACGTAGTTCAGCGCACGGACGTAGAGCAGCACGTATCCAAGCCATCCGGCAAGCGCGCCGAGAACAGCCAGCGTGATGACGATACCCGCAACGAACGCGGTTGACAGCGTCACGGTGCGTCGGCGCGAAACCTTTCCGGTCCCGCCGGCCCAGGACGCAACGAACACGGCCGTCGGCAGGGAGCATGGACTCAGACCGGACAGGATTCCGGTCCCGAACACGAGCGCGAGGGCAACGATCGCAGGCGTCTCAACGGCGAGGTTCATAGTCCCGCAAGCTCCTCAACGCTCGCGATCATGCGTGGCAGGAAGTAATGCGGTCCGAGGATGGCCGAGTGGATTTCGCGTTCGGCCGTCAGGAACGCCACGCCGTTGAGGCCCTGAATGCCGAACCGATCCCCCAGTTCCCACGCGAAGGGGCGGTCGTCCACGGGCAGATAGTTCATGTCGATCAGGAGCGTGGCAAGCTGGAGTTCCTCCGCCCGCTCGAGGACGTCGGTGACGGAGGCATGCATCTGGTCGTACATGATCCGCGCTCCCTCGCAGCAGATGTGACCTTCCAGGTAGAAGCCGACGACGAGCGCGTTCTCCTGCCCGGCGAGTGCCTCGTACGTCGACTCGAGGCGGACCGCTGCGTCGGCGGCCCTTGCGGTCTCCGTCGGGTCTGCCGCCGACTTCAGAAGCGCCACGACCACAACGAGGACGATCACGCCTGCGGTCGCCGCCAGGGAACGCGTTCGCTCATTCACCGGCCAAGTCCTCCGTTCCTGCTCATCGGGCGTTCAGCCGGCCGAACTTGGCCGACGTCGGCGTCTCCTCATGTGACTATTGGTTGGCACCATCCCGATTACGTCACTCTACACCCGAGTCTCACCGTCGTCAACGCGCAACAGGGTCGCATCTCCGACGCAGCAGCAATTCCCGGCGAAGGACGGAAACCGTAAGTAGCAGAGGAGCCGAAGAAGCATCCTCGAGCTCTCCGGGGATGGGTTTTCGCGAGAATGCCCAAGAGGCAGCGAACAGAACGATTCGCCGGGCGATTTCACTCAGTTGTGAGGGTAAGGCAGTGGCTCCGGGGGACACCTCCGGCAAGGCGGAGGCATGAGAACTTTTTTAGATTCTGCGCTCGGGTAGTGGCGGTCCGTGAATGCGCTGCAGCAGATGGTCCCAGGAATCGAAGAGCACCAATCGCAACGCCGAACGAATCGCGTTCCAGTACTCGCGTCGAGAACTGAACGTCGCACGCGCTCGTTGGTAGAGCTCATCCACGAGGGAGAAGATCTGATGCATGAAGAACGCCAGAACGTTCAGCACAAAGAACGCCTCGGAAAGATGGCGCGAGCCATGACCGAAGTTATGCTCGAGATGATACCCATGGTTCTTCAGCGTGTTGAAGTTCTCGTTCTCGATCTTCCACCTCGATCTTGCCGCCCGCACGAACTCTTCGACGTTCTCCTCGTTGATCGCAAGATCGGTGACCCATGAGAAGTGGCGCGTGCGTTTGCCGTTCGCGTCGTAGAGGTGGAACTCGACAAAGTTCACCTTCGGTGCCTCATCGGGGGCGTACAGCGGCGTCTCGTGCACCCACTCGTAGACCACCCGCGATCGGTCCTTTCGGGTTTTCTCAAAGCGATCGAGCATGTTCCCCCGGCGTAGTCCCTGGACGTCCTGAAACAGCGTCTTGTGGCTTGCGGGTTTGACCCCGAGGATGTAAGAGAATCGCTTCTCGACCAACGCAGCGATGAACCGCGTGGTCGAGTACAGTGCGTCGCCGACGATGATCGCCGGCAGTTGACGATGATCGGCACGCATTCGCTTCAACGCTCGCATCCCCGCGACAACCTCGCAGTCCTGCTTGGTCGCTCCATCCTGGCGACGGATAAACTCCGGCGCCAGGGGGATGACCTGAGAATGATCGGGATGCACCAGCGCCGGCTGCAGCACCTGGTGATAGTGCTCCTCATGACCGTTGGATTTGTGGCGAGTCAGCCAGTGCGAGCACG
>SLST01000345.1 GCA_007130265.1 Spirochaetales bacterium | reverse complement strand
TCTGGTTGCCGGCGTCACCTACGCGCAGGAGATCGCCCCTGAAGGGATGGGCGCGACGGCGCAGTCGATCTTCACGAGCACGAACATGGGAGTCGGCGGCATCCTGGGCGCCCTGCTCGGTGGATACCTCTATCAGGCGTTCGGCATCCAGCGGATGTTTCTCGCCGCGGCACTGATGACCGGCGCGGCGACGCTGCTCTTCCTCTTCGTGTTCCGGGGCCGACGTCGAGTCCGCCGGAGCTAACCACGGGCAATCCGGTACGACTCCTGCTTCCCGAAGCCCTCGACGCGCACGCCTTCGTCGACGGTAACAATCGCCCAGGCATTGTCCTCGCTCGCCTCGCCCTCGCACATCGCCTTCAACGTCACATAGGAGATACCGCCGGTCGACTGATACAGCCCCGGATGATAGTGCCCCTGGAAGACGGTGACCGGGCGCCCCGAGCTCTCGAGCACGGCGCGCACCCTCGCGCAGTTCGCGACGAGGTGCGGGTCGCCTCCATTCTGCGACGGACGGTCGTCGAGGTTCTGGTGCACGAAGACGCAGGTATGCTCAGGAGCCGAGCCGCCGGATGCCGCGCTCCCGGTCAGGCACAGCTCGGCGCCAAGCCACTCGAGCTCGATCTCCGGGATGAGCGTATCGTCCCACTCGTAGTTTCCGGAGTCGTAGGCGGCGCCATCGGTGCGGTAGTTCGCATCGAGCACGATCATCCGGCACTCGCCGGCGTCGAATGAGTACCAGGCACCGTCCAGGGCAGCGGCACCTCCACCAGCGGCCGCGCCGGGGGTGGGCCGCGCGCCGGGGGTGGACGGCACGTGCAGCGCGCCGAGCACCTGCGTCTTGTTCATCGACTCGATGTCGTGGTTCCCGAGCACGTGATGCACGGCAAGGCCGCTCTGGTCGAGCAGCTGTCGCACCGACGCAAGGTTGGCGAGATCAACCGCCTCGTCGTGCGCCCCGTCGATGATGTCACCAAGGTTCACGACAAACTCGACCCCCCGCGCGCGAAAGGCATCGAGGCAGACCTGCAGCTTGTCGAGCGACCGGTCGCAGTAGCGGGTTCCATACTGCTTCCCCCGCGCGTAGTGCGTGTCCGCGAAAAGCCCGAAGCGTATCACGCGTCTACCTCGACCATCTCGTGCACCCCTGCCCTCGTCAGCGCGTACGAGAAGCCGGGCAGGAGCGCCGCCGCCCCGCACCTGCCGTCGCGATCGATCGCCAGGAGTGCGAGCTGCCGGTCCGGGCCCGGGCGCAGCCGCCGCCGGATATGCTCGATCACGCTCTCGCACGCGGCCGCCACGGCGAGCCCCCCGCGCATCCGCTCGATCACGAGGGCGCTCGCCGCGACCCTGAGCGCGAGCTCACCGTGCCCCGTCGCACCGGCGGCGCCCACTTCGCCGTCCACGTAGAGACCCGCCCCCACGATGGGAGAGTCCCCTACCCGGCCATGCAGCCGGTTCATGAGCCCGCTCGTCGAACAGGCGCCTGCGAGACGCCCCTGCGCATCACACCCGAGCGAGACAATCGTGTCATGGTTCTCGATGTTCGCCGGCGCGGTCTCGCGTACGCGCACCTTCTCCTCGAAGAGGCGCATGGTCTCGGCGGTGAGAAGGCGCTCCGGCTGCATCCCGATCGAGCGGGCGAAGTCCGCCGCACCTGCGCCCGCAAGAAGGACGTGGTCGGTGCGCTCCATGACCTCGCGGGCAACACTCACCGCGTGGAGGAAGCCCTCGAGTGCGGCGACCGCTCCGCAGCGATAGTCGTGGTCCATGACGACCGCGTCGAGCGTGACCCGCCCGAGCCGGTCGGGATACCCGCCGCGCCCGACCGATCGAACCTCCGGGTCGGCCTCCGCGGTTCTCACGGCCTCCTCCACCGCGTCGAGAGCACTTCGGGACACGAGATGCGGCCAGCCGGCCTCGTTCGCGCCACGGCCGTGGTGCCAGGTTGACACGAGCACCGGTTCGCTCATCGCTGCGCTCCTCCTCTGCGCCACTGCACCGCCTGCAACAACGGCGCGTACAGGTCGTCTTCCGGCGCGATCGTCAGTGCGTCGAGCTCGGCCGCCGTCGGCTCACGCTCCTGAAACGCCACAAAGGGCAGGCCCGTGACGATCGCAAGCGGCGTCTGTTCGGCCGCCTCACCCATCACGGCGACCGCGGCCGCCGCGATCCCGAGCGCGACGTTCGCGCGGGTCATCTCGAGCGGCCGCCCGAAGAGATCCTGCGTGCCCACGAAGTCGTTCAGGGCACGGAACCCGCAGTGGGCGATGGGGATTCCGCAGACGCCCATGCGAAGCGGCATCGTCGTGGAGTCGGTGATGATAACGCCGAGCACATCCGTCGCAAACCGGCTCGTCAGGTGTCGCCAGGCGGCATTTGCCGAAGCCTGCGGGTCGGCCGGCCAGAGCACGAGGTCGCCGTCGGTGTTCGACTCGTCGACGCCGGCCGAGGGGATCAGCACGTTACCCTTGATCGCGAGCGACACGTCGTACCGGCTGCTCGATCGCGGGAGGTAGAGCTGCGCCTCTCGTTCGACGAGCGCCGCCTTGTCGGTCCCCTCATGTGGCACGACGCGGCCCTCGCAGAGCGCGACGATCTTCGACGAGATCGCCAGAATCGAGCCCGGTTCGAGCCGCTCGATGGACTCGTCGAGCAACGCTTCGAGCGGTCTGTCGCCGGCGGTCACCCGCCGGGTCTGTACGGCCGTCACAGTCATTGCGCGAAGATACTGAAACTACTCGCTTCGGGCTGCAACCTGGAAGGTGATCACGAGCAGAATCTGGAGGACGGCCGGTGTCACGAAGGCTGCGGTCAGCGAGATCGTCTCCGCGAGGAAGCCGACGAACCATTGAAAAAGTCCGGCTCCGGTCGCCGCGCCCATCGCCATGACGGCGGTCACCGTGCCTACCCGCTGCGGGTCGCGCCGGTTGAGCTCGCCCATGACGTTCGGAAAGACGCCGGAGAAGCAGAGCCCCATCAACGCGAGGACCGTGTAGGCCGACGCCGTGGTCCGGGCGAAGAGGAAGAGCACGACCGCGACCGCCCCTACAAGCCCGGATGTGGTCACTAGACATCGACTCGAGAATCGGTTGCCGAGCACGCTGTTCGCAAGCCTTCCGGCGAGGATGAAGATCCACAGGATCGACAGCCCTGAGGCGGAGGCGACCGCGCTCATCCCGAGCTCGCGCTGCAGGTAGTACACGACCCAGCTCGAGGTGCCTACCTCGGCGCCCACGTACAACATGAGCGTAAGCGCCCCGAGGAGGACCGATCGCCTTCGTATCACCGTACGCAGATGGTTGCCGTTCGTCGGAACCGCGTCTCCGGCTGAGCCGGTGGGTAAGGCGTCGGCCCGGGTCTTCTCGCGCACGGGAAGCCGCAGGCGTCCGGTCCACAGAAGAAGGATCCCGGTTGGAACGAGCGCGAAGAACATGACCGGTCGCCACTCGCCGGTCGCCTCGAGGTAGAGACCGATCAGGAACGGTCCAATGAATGCCCCGATGCTGAAGAACGTGTGGACGAGGCTCATGACCGCGTGCGCCGGGCGGCCGGTATGCGTGAGCGACGGCATCACGTTCGCCGAGGTCTCGATGAACGATGAGCCGAGCAGCATGACGAAGTGTGCGGCCACGGCAAGCCCGAAGACAGGCGTCAGACCGTAGACGCAGAGGATGAGAAACTCGATCAGAAAGCCGATGAGCAGAGCGGCGCGAACGTCTACCCGGTCGATAACCGCGCCTGCGATGAGCGGGCCGCAGAGGAACCCGAGCGCGCCCATCGCGAGGAGCAGGCCGGCGAGGCTCTCGCCGATCTCGAAGGTTCTCATGATGTTCGGGATCATCGGCCCGACGAGCAGGAGGATCACCCCGTGCTGGGTCATCGAGGCGAAGTTGAGCGCGACGATCTGTCGGTCGGTCGCCGTACGACGCATGGTCATCCGGAACTATAGCACGACGGCGGGGCGATGAGGGAGCCGCGCATCGGCTCAGAAGAGGTCGAGCTGCGGTTCACCGTGGTCGCACAACGGCTCGTGATCGACAACCCACTCATGCTCAGCGCCTCGACGCACCGCGGTCACGCGGGGAAACACGAGATCGACCTCCTGCCGGGTGACAACCGGGAACCCGTAGGTCGTGCTGGTGTGCCCCGGCGTCCGACCCTTCTCGGCCTCGTAACGACGAACGAACTCGTCGTGCGCCCGCAGGCGGGCGAGCTGACGCTCGTGCCCGAGCGTCGCTCCGGCCTCGATCGTTGCTTCGATCAGCGGCAGGAGCCCTGCGTCGGTTTCAACGCCGACTGAGTCCCGCGCGCAGGCAACGGCCGCCGAAGTGGTCGTTCCGGTCCCGAGGAAGGGATCGAGCACCAGGTCACCCTGCGTGCTGTACATGGAGATGAGCCGGAAGGCGAGCTCGAAGGGGAAGGCTCCGCTGCGCGCCCGCGCCTCGTTCGAGCCGAGTCGCTGCTGGACACCCTTGAAGTCCCAGAGATCGGAGAACCAGGTGTTGCGCTCCTCCCAGAAGAAGGCGCTCCTGGACCGGCGCTCCCTGTCGGCCGGGGCAAAGATCCGCTTGCCGCCCTTGCGGAGGACCAGGATGTACTCGTGCTCGAGCGTCACGTAGGCGCCGGACGGCAGCATGCCCGACCCCATGAACTTGTTCGGAGCGTTCGTCTGCTTTCGCCAGATGACGGCCGGCAGGCTCTGGAACCCGAGTGCCTCGCATGCGACGACGATCCGGGCGTGGTTCGTGTAGAGCCGGAACTGCTCGGCTATCGAGCGTGTCGCATCGCCGATGTTGATGCAGGCGAAGCCTCCGGGACGCAGGACGCGGTAGCACTCGCCCCACGCCTCGTCGAGTACCCGGTGCATCGCCTCGAATGCCGCGGGCCCGTCGCCGCGCTCGAGGTGCCTCGCGATGCCTCCATCCTGATCGGAGAACGACTGGTCCCACATCTCGATCATGGGGTACGGCGGTGAGGTGACCACGAGGTTCACCGATTCAGCGGCCAGATCGATGCATGCGGCCGACCCGAGTAGCACACGGTGGCGAGTCTGCATGCCCGCGAAGCTACCATACCGGGCGGGGGACTGGACAGGGCTGGGTCGCGCACGGCGGTTGGACCCAATCAACCGTGCACGGTATAAAGAGTCATGAACCAGCTCCCATTCGACCATCTCCTCCACGGCGGCGACTACAACCCCGACCAGTGGCTCGATCGCCCCGACGTCCTCGCCGAGGACGTGCGCCTCATGAAGAAGGCAAAGGTAAACGTCGTGAGCCTGGGCATCTTCGCCTGGGTCGCGATGGAGCCGGAGGAAGGCCGGTTCGAGCTCGGCTGGCTCGACGA
>SLST01000356.1 GCA_007130265.1 Spirochaetales bacterium | reverse complement strand
GCATCCACCTGGCCCACGCTCTGACGCGGCTGGGTCATCCGGCAGTTATCCCGACTCTCGTGGATACGCTCGCCGGAAGCGACAAAACCTACCAGGCCCGGATCTACGGCCTGCTCTGCAGGCTCGGTACCGACTTTCATGACTTCTTCCCCATACTGCGCGATCGAACAGAGCCCGAAATCCGAGCCTTGCTCTCGCGGGTAGCCGCCGATCGCGCAGATGCGGACGGGAAGGATTACCTCCTGGAACTGACGCGCGGCGCGAACCGCGAGCTTGCGATCGACGCAACGCGACTGCTGCTCCAGAGCTATGTGCATTCGATCGATACTTCAGCGCTGCTTTCCTCCGACGATCCCATGGTCGTCAACCTGACGCTCGAAGCCATGGGTCGACTCCGCCCGCAGGTCAGCCTCGAACCTCTGCTGGACGCGGTGCGAGACTCGAGCGCCCGCAAGAGCGCGGTAGTGGGGCTGTCTCATCTCGTCCACGACCGTCCACATACCTATAATCGCATCATGGACGAGATTGCGGCCGGCGGCGAACCCGATCGCCTCGAAGCACTTCTGGAAGTGCTCTCGAACCGGGTCGAGTATCTCGTGGAGCAGATTCTGCGAGAACCCGACTCGCCCCGCTCTGCGGTGCTCGACCTGCTCGTGCGGTCCGGACGTACGGGTGGGCTGATCTCGTTCGTCAACAAGAACCAGGATCCTGAGGCAGACGAACGTATCGCCGCGGTGATCCAGTCTGCGGTCCGTGATTCCCGCGAGATCGCAAGCCAACTCGCCGTGTACGCGAAACCGGGCTTCTGCCGGCTCCTCGGGATCGAGCAGAAGGAAGTACGGCAGACGCGCGGCTCACGGGTGGGCGAGTCGATTCAGCCGCTCTTCATCGTCGGCATCATCATCGCTACGGTCATCGCTCCGGTAGTTGTCTACGGCGCAGCTCGTATGGTAACGACTAGTACCGTACCCGGACTCTCATGGTCTGCGGAGTACGTGCGAGCATTCACGAGGTTCTTCGGCTACTATGCGTTCACGCTCAATCTCATCTACCTTCTCTTGCTGGGATTCGCCGCGGTGGCGGTCTACCGTCAGCAGGCGAGTCTACGGATCAAGCCCCTCTCCATGCTCTTCTCGCCGCAGATGCTGCCGTCGATAAGCATCGTGGCTCCCGCATATAACGAAGAAGCGACGATTGTCGAGAGCGTGAACTCGCTTCTTAATCTGAGATACCCGGACTTCGAGATTATCGTTGTGAACGACGGTTCACGCGACGGAACTCTGCAGAAACTGACCGAGAACTTCGAGCTCGAGCGGGTGGACATCTTTCTGCATGACTACCTGCAGGCGCAGCCGGTTCGCGGAGTCTACCGCAACCCGCGCATCCCGGAGCTCACCGTGATCGACAAGCAGAACGGAGGAAAGGCCGACTCGTTGAACGTGGGGATCAACGCCTCGCGCAAGACGTACTTCGCCGCGATCGACTCGGACTCGCTACTCGAACGGGACTCGCTGCTACGCCTCGCGGCGCGTTTCCTGGACGCGGAGGTGCCGGTCGTTGCAACCGGGGGGAATATCCTCCCGGTGAACGGCTGCGCCGTGTCGCACGGAAGGCTCGACGAAATCCGTCTTCCGCGGGAGTTGCTCGGTCGTTTCCAGGCCCTCGAGTACGTTCGATCATTCATGGCCGGGAGGACCGGGTGGGCGGCGATCAACTCGCTCATGATCATCTCCGGGGCGTTCGGCCTCTTTCGCAAGCAGGATGTCGTGGACGCCCACGGCTACCTGACCGGCAGTGGCTTCTACGGGAAAGACACGGTAGCCGAGGACATGGAACTGGTGGTGCGGGTCGCACGGTCGCTCCGCGACCGAGGCGAACGTTTCGCGATCCAGTACGGATACAACGCGAACTGCTGGACGGAGGTGCCAATCTCGCACCGCATTCTGCGCAACCAGCGCGACCGGTGGCAGCGTGGGCTCATCGACACGATGTTCTACCACATCCGGATGCTGGGCAACCCTCGCTATGGTACGATCGGGACGGTGGGCTTCCCCTACTTCTTCGTCTTCGAACTGCTCGGTCCGTGGGTAGAGATCCAGGGTCTGCTCTTCCTGATCGTCGGTCTTGGTCTGGGGCTGCTCACACCGGCGATCGTGACGCTTGTCCTCGCCGCGACCGTTCCGCTTGGCGTCGCGGTCTCGCTCTCCTCACTGTTACTCGCGGAGCATCATCAGCACTACTTCCGGCGGTGCGACCGGCTCGTCTTCGTGCTGTTCTCGGTCCTGGAAAACGTCGGGTACCGGCAGTACGCGTCAATGCTTCGGTTGCGCGGCTATCTGAGCGCCTTGACCCGAAAGACTGGCTGGGGCACCATGACGCGAATCGGTTTCTCGAAGAGGGAGGCAAATGATGAAACGAGTCGTATGCGCGACGGCGCTCTTTCTGATGGCCATCACGGCCGCGTCGGCGCAGGTCGGGATCCGCAACATCTCGAGCGTAGGCGTTGACGCCAACTTTGACGGAACTCTTGCGCTCGACATCAACCAGGTCGTCCTCTTTCCGGTCGTCTCCTGGCTGAGCGGCGAAGTCAAGGTGCAGCGGCAGGACACACCGGTTCTGCGGGAGACTACCATCTCAGTGGCGCCCATATTCATCGTGGGCCGCTCCAGCTACTATATCGTGCGGTACGGACTCGGGATTGGTGACGGCCCTGCCGAGGCGGTCGAGGGCGACGATGGTCGGTCGATCTCGCACGAGCTGACGGTGGACGCCAACTACGAGACGGAGGCGATCTACGCGAATCTCGCGGTTCGCGGCTCCTACTACCCTGCAGACGAGTACTGGTTCGTGCTTCCAACGGCGGCGGCGCGTTTCCCGCTGGGTGCCCGCGCGAGTCTGCTCGGACGGTACTTCTTCAGCTACAACTCGACCGCCGCTGCCAGCCATGCGCTCCTCGCCGATCTCGGCTATGGACTCACCGAGCGCGTGTCCGTCAAGGTCGGTCTCAGTGGATCGGTCGAGCTGACCCGGGAGCCGGGAGCCGGTGAAGGAGACCCGCGCCGAGGCGAATGGGAGCTGACCGGCATCACCGGACTCACCTACGCGGTAACCCCGGCCCTCAGCCTCAGATACCATCTGGAGTACCTCGGCCGGTTCGGCGAGGCGGACGGCATTCGTAACATCGTCGTGCTCGATGCCTCCTTCTGATCGGACTCAGGATCGTCTCAGGGACGCAACGGCCACGATCCCGAGACGCAGCGCCGTTCGGCAGCGGCCGACTCGTCGGTTTCTTCCCACACCGTCATCACGGTCGCTTCCCGTCATCCTCAAGGCAGTGTACACTAGGCGCGGATTTCCTCGAGGGGGGTACCCATGCAAGTCACCTGTCTCTCAGTACCCAATCCGCGATCGTACCTGATCTGTGCCGGGATCGCCGACGTCGAGAATCGCGGTTTCGACACGGACTATCGCGGCACGATATACATACACTCTACTGGAAAACGCGGGTACAGCGGCATGCCCGACATGTCCGAATACCCGGTACCGGTCATCCAGGAGTTTAACGACATGCTCGAGCGAATTCAGGAGCTCGACCAGTCGGGACGATACATCGGAATACCGGACGCGGGCGTTCGGATCACGCTGAAAGATGAAGAGTCACAGTCGGAGCAGGCCGTAGCCGAGTACGCGCTGCTTGCCGACGCCTATGCCACCTATCGGAAAGACCCCGCGCGCCCGTTTTTCCACGTGCAAGCGATCGTCGGCAGAGTGGATCTCGTGGACGTGGTCGAGCACGCTCCGTCCGAGTGGGCACAGCCGGGGTACAAGCACTGGATTCTGACCAAGCCCATACTCTTCCCCGAACCGATTACGGGAGTGAAGACCAGCAGGACCGGGCTGTGGACCTGCGAACTGCCCGAATAGCCTTGTAGGAACGGCCCGCATGATCGACGATTGAGCGGTCCTACGCGTAGTATGCGGCGTACCGCTCCATCGCGTCCATCACGGCAGCGGCGTTTTCGAGCGGCACCCCGGGATACATCCCGTAGATCATCATGAGCCCGCCCTCGCGCGTGGCGATCGTCTCCACCTCATCGCGGATGAGCCGGTCGATCTCAACCGGTGAGCCGTGCACGGTAATCCGCTGCCGGTCAACATCGAGGTCGACGCACGTCTTCCCGCGGAATCGATCGGCTATCCAGTCGATACCGTTCACCAGGTCCTGCAGGTTGATCACCTCCACCCCGCCGTCTATGAGGTCGTCCACGAGCGACCGGATGTCGCCGTCGGAGTGCATGTGGACGATGCACCCCTGCTCCCGGGCCGGGCGCATGAGCCTCTGGTAGACCGGTTTGACGTACTCACGAAACGCGGCAGGCGAGATCATCGGTCCCACCTGCATCCCGAGGTCTTCGGGGTAGCTCATGACGTCCGGCTCGAGCGCGAGCCATCGGTGCACATAGCCGGCGTTGAACTCTTCGACCATCGCGATGAGCTCGCTCAACTTTGCCTCGCGATCGGTCATGTCGTACAGCAGATTCTCGTATCCCCGAATATCCTGGAGCCGAAGGAAGGTGTGGCCGTGGGGCAATCCCCCGAGCACGAGCTCTCCCCCCGCCTTCGCCTCAGCAACCGTCCGTTCCACCCGGGTCCAGTCGACCGGGTAGGTACCGTCGGTCTCGTCGGGGCTAGGTGGACGGTAGTCGTCAAAGGCGCTCCAGTCCGACAGCGGATGACCGGTCACGGCCCCGGTAATGCCGTCGTCGGTGGTCTCCCAGGTACAGCCCCATGGGTCGGTGTACCGAGCGTCCTTGCGCTGGTTGAGCAGATAGGAGGGCTCGACCACCGCCTGGCGCTCGAACTCCGGAAAGAGTATCGGGTGGGCCTCCATGAGATCCTGGAGCGAATCCTGGTCATAGTGGTGCCAGCATGCGGCATTCACCGCAAAGCGCATGGGAATGGTTTCAGGACGCTCGAACCGGATGGTGCGCAAGGTGTTTTCGCGACGAGTCATACAGCTCGCTTGAGAATACCACAGAGAGAGAAAAAGAGCGACCGATCATCGCTGATCGGCCGCTCTCGCGTGCCCAAGTGGACTCGAACCACCGGCCTTCAGGTCCGCAACCTGACGCTCTATCCAGCTGAGCTATGGGCACATACCGGTCGAAACCGGCGTAGCGGAGAGGGAGGGATTCGAACCCTCGGTACGCGTAAGCGTACAACTCCTTAGCAGGGAGCCCGATTCAGCCACTCTCGCACCTCTCCATGCTGCCTGCGTAGCGGAGAGAGTGGGATTCGAACCCACGGAGCCTTGCGGCTCAACGGTTTTCAAGACCGCCTCTTTCGACCACTCAGACACCTCTCCGT
>SLST01000498.1 GCA_007130265.1 Spirochaetales bacterium | reverse complement strand
TCGATCCTTCCGTTCCTGCCGACGAGCGCACAGGTCCGAAGATCCCCGATCAGTCCGTACCCCTCTATTGGAAGATATCCGTCACGATACTGAATCGGTGCATAGTCCATGACCTAAGGATGCTCAAAAAAGCACCGAGACGCCCCGCATTCGAGGTGACGTACGATTGTCAGTCATCAGACTTCCCTTCGTCGATAGCCTCTTCGGCGTCCTGCCTCCTGTGGCTGAAGCCGTTTGATCATGGACGCTCAGACCGCCAGAGAAAGGGCCGAGGGCCGCCGAACTTCTTCTCGTGCGCCCATCGCCCATCGCCCTCGTCGAGGAGACCAGGATCAGCTTCGGGTCGATGACCTTCGCGACAATCGATGTGATTCCTGGTTGCAGCCTCGATCGACGCGATCAACGCCATGCTCGACGAGCCGCTTCGTGACTATGAGGGATCCGGCCTCAGTCGAACTGCGGGCACAACGCTGGGAACTGCCGAGGTCGCGGCGATCCGACCTTCCAGCCTGACGGCTCATTCCCCGACGTCCATGATGGCGGGGCCATCGCACGCGAACACAGCGTCAGTGGCCCCGGCTCCGTCTGCATCGGGGTGTCCGCATGAGGGTCTTCCCCACGTGGTCTTGAGGCTGTAGGATAAGCCTCCTCATGATCGACGTTATGGTGTAGACTCATGACCGACTCACGGGAGCGGATCAATGGCGCGATGCCGGGAGTACCCCTACGGGCAGTCGGTGATGGTACCGATCAGTCTGGCCGATTAGCTGCGGGCGAAAGCGATGGAGGTGCGCAAGTCCCTCGGGACCGCATAGAGATTGACGGGGTTTACGGTCGCGGCAAGCGAGGCTTCTCCCCCGCAAAAGCGATGGCTCAGCGCCGTTTCGATCTGTGAGTCGCCACTCGCGGAGCTACGAACCGACTACCCCTCGGTCGTCCGAGTTCTAATCGCCCGACCCTGCGGAGAAGAGCCTGTTTCTCGGGAAGCCCCACTTCGAGGAAAACGTGCACCTGTTCGATGCGCTGGACTATCTGGCCGAGCTCACGCGACACATACCTCCCCGGAGGGCTTCACACCTGCGTGAAGCTTCCGCTCCGGAAGACCCGGGCTTCGAGCCTCTCGATGAGGGCGAGGAGATCACCGTCAATGCCCGCAAACGAGTGGCGCGGCTGCTTGCCAAGGCGTATGAGATCGACCCGCTGGTGTGTCCCAAGTGCGGATGCGAGGATGAAGGCTTCCCCCGTACACGATACAGGAGAAGGAAGTCGACGAGGGTGCGCCACTGGATGCCGCGACTCTGCGAGCACCTGCTGTCGCGAACGTGGCAAACCGCGTGAGCGTCGTCGACTCTAACCGAGTGATCTTCCCGCAAAGATGCGACATGCGTCGATTTCTATGCTATCATTCTGGTCAGGATTTTCGATGGAGGTACCCATGTGCATCCGTACCAAGTGGCCCATCGCCGCTACGGCGGCGCTCGTCGCACTGCTAGTGACAGCATGCGCGACGCTACCCCAGGCCCGTATTCCGACGGTCGCCTTCCAAAGCGTCACAGTTTCGGCGATCGAACCGGACATCGCCGGCGGACAGCTCAGCCTCGACGCGGCCCTGCGATTCCGTTTTACCAATCCGCTCAACCGCAGCATTACGGTACCGGCGCATGAGTTCCATCTCGCCGTTGATGATGAGGTCTTGCCTTTCACCCTGGCGAACCAGGAACCCTTTGTGCTCGAACCCGAGAGCGTGATTGACATCGCCTACCCCTTCACGTTCGACCTCGCGCCGGATGGCCCGCTTGCCGCGTACGATCTGCTCGGTCGCGACGTAGCATACCAGTTCGTTTCGTCGGTGGACATCACTCTTCCCTTCTCCCTGGGAACGCGAACGGTACGCATGACACACGACGGCGAGATACGGATTCCGCTCTTACCCACGGTTGGCCTCGCCCCGACGTTACCGACCATCAGGCTTCTCGGGACGGTACAGACATGGGACGTTTCAGGTGTCCGTGATGTCATGACCCCCTTCATCGATCTCCTGTTCGCCGAAGACTTATTCGGGCAGCCGATCATTGGGAGAATTACCTCCATGCTTTCGGTCATAGACACGAGTGCCGGCGATTACTGGCGAGACTTCGTCTCGGCGTGGGAGAGTTTTCAACAGGGGCCCGGTACCGTAGTGGTGCCGACTGGGCTACCGGATGGTGTTCGGATAGAGGTACCGTTCGACCTGTATAATCCGAACTATTTCGCGATCCAGGCACCGCAGATTCTCGCCGACGTCCGGATCTCGGGCAGGCAGACCAGCCTCTCCTACCTGGATGTGGGTCCATCGGCAACCTCCACGGTTCCCGGGCGGCAGACTCGGCGGCTGCGAGTCATCGCGGAACTCCGATGGAGCGAGATCGAAGGCGGAATGGTCGCCCTGCTCACACAGGAATCGGTAAACGTGGAACTCTCGGGTGAAGTTACCGCTGACGTCGGATACGGCCCTGTCCGCATACCGGTCAACCTTCCCCTGCCGCTGAAGGTCGGGCCATAGGTCCGGGAACAGGTCCGACCCGCGGACCGATTCCCGCAGGGTTGGTGGCCGCCGCAGACCGGAACCGAACCTGTCGAGCTCAGCACGCAGCAGGTGCACCGGATGATCTCGCCCCGCCACGTCTGGACGCACATGAGAAGCGGACAGGAATGGATAGCCCGCATCTGGTAGCATCTCTACGAGAACCCGTGGTGGTGCGGTTGAAGAAGGGGTGGCTCACCACTCGCTCCGCCGCGCTTGCTCCCGGACGACTCCCGGCCCACTTCCTCTGGCATAGGTCCTTTGGAGTCGCTGAGATGAACCGGTCGACGATGGGCGCTGGTGAGGCATCGCATGCTGACACCCGGGATGAATCTGCAACATAACGGATGTTTTCAGCTGGGTCCGGCGGAGCGTCCAAGGCGCCCGAAAGGGCCAGACGGTGAGGTAGAATGGAGCGGTTGTCGTGGTCACGACGGGAAAGGCCGGCTTCCGCTGGAAGACGCATGCTCAAGTAAGCCGCTCCGCGGCCGGCAACAGCCGATAGCCCACGCTGTACAGTAACCGCTACGCATTACCGTCCCGCGTCTGCTCGGATCACGTTTTATCACAGTCCTCCCTATTAGCCGGTCGCATGGAGGACCTTCAATGGATCAATCTCAGTCCGCCTGGTAATCCCAGATGGAGCCGGCGTTGATGCTCGGCGGAAAGACGCCCAGAACGCGGGAATCGTACCTGCGTTCCGTTCGCCAGCTGGTCGATCACCTCGACAAGGATCCGCAGGCGATCACCGAACGCGAACTGGAAGATTACTTCCTGTTCCGTCGCACCGAAAGCTCCTCTCGATCCTGCACGTGGAAGACGAACGAACGTTGCCGGTAGTCCTGACGCAGCAGGAGGTAACTCGGATTCTCGCGAACGTCACCACTTTCCACAGCTACGTCTATCTATCCACCGTGTACTCCTGTGGCCTGCGGTTGAGTGAGGCCCTTGTGCTTACCGTCAGCGATACCGACGCGCAAGCAATGCTCCTGCGCGTACGCCACGGCAAAGGCGCAGCGGATCGTACCACCGGCACGCCGCAGGTGTGTCTTCCATACGGTACTACTCACGGATTACCGCTCCCTGGGCGCCACCAATCGCGGCGAGAACCCCGGGCGAATCCATCTGCTATCGCAGATTCCCGTTTCGGTGTACCTTCTGATCGGGTGATTTCCCGCCAATCCCCTGCCGAGAGGGCAAGCATTGCCCTACTATAGTAGACAACCCGCTCTGTCCCGGGCCTCTTGAACATTGAATCGATTTTCGGGTCGTCTCAATCCTAAGGGTTCCGACAACAATCAGCTCGCTCGGATTTTCGCCGGCGAATGCTCCTTTCCTGAAGTCGGAGTACACGTCGGCGAGACGAGGCCCTCACCGGTACGGAACATGCTCAATCTGGTTCGGTTGCTTCGCAAGGTGTGTGTCCATCGCTATTGGTCATGGCTGCTTACCCCACGACAGGCCAACACCTCCTTCGTCTCCCTCCAGACCCGCGCCGCAAGCTCCGGGTCTCGAGCGCGAACATCCTTCTCCTTTCTCGTCGAGAGGTGGAAGTAGAGTCCCGTATGCGAATCGAACTCCGGCGAGGCTGCAAGATGAGCGAGCATTTCTGCCGACTTCTCGGGGCCCGGGAAGGCAAGACGCAGGGCAAGCCGGATGAGTGGCTGCAGAATGCTCGGGGCGTCACGCGCTATCCCCGTGCGCATCGCACCGGGGCACATCGTGAGGACGGTGAGGCGGACCCGGTCATCCGGGTTGTGGAGTCGCGAGAGCTCTTCAGTGAAGGCGGTGAGGAAGAGCTTCGAGTAGGCGTACCATCGCACTGACTGGCCCATGCCGTAGTTGCCGATCTCGAAGAGATCGGCCTCCGGGACATCGGGACTGCTACGGTGTGCTTCCGAGGAGACGAAGACGAAGCGGGCGGGGCGGCCATTGCCCGCCGAAACGGCGAGTTCGATTCGCCCGCTCTCGATCAATCGCGTAGCGAGCAAATGGTTCGAAAGGAAGTTCACCTGAAGCATCTCGTCGTAACCGTCCTCGGTGCGTCGCGCCCGCGACGCCACTGCGCCCGCGTTGAACACGACCGTAGCGAATCGTCGTCCGCGACTCTCGAGCTCTTCGAGAAAGCTCTCCACGGACGCGAAACTCGCAAGATCCATCGCTATCGCTTCAACCTCCGGAGCCGCTCCTGCCGACCGCCGGTCTCCCTCTGCTTCGACTCGCGCGCGCAGCCTTCTGACGAGCTCAGGACCAGCGCTTCGGCTCGCTACGGTGAGACTCGCGCCGCGATGCAGCAGGCGTACGGCGGTCTCGAATCCGAGGCCCGAGCTCGCTCCGGTGATCAGACACCAACTCCCGTTCATTCGTTCGCCACTGTCTTGCGGTGGGTGATCGCGACGTGATCGCCAGATGTCTGAAATGCCGTTGACGACTGCGGACAACACTCCACCGTACCGTCGATTCTCATTCATGAGGCCATTCTACTCTGGAAACGGCACCGTACCGTACTGCTTTCCCTTGCCGGTCTCCTGCTATCAGATCTCAGAGATCGCCACGACCCTCGATCCGACAGGCTCCATCATACCGATGAGACGGGCCGCCCGACTTGCGATCCGAAGGCGTTGTTGCGGATCGTCCTTCTCGGCTGCTCGAGAGGAATGCTTCCATCGCGGCAGTTCGAGAAAGCGTACCGCACCAATATCGTCTCCATAGCACTCGGCGGTGATGTGCATCCGGACCACGCGATGGTCGCACGATTCGTCACCGTCCACGTCTGGCGCTGCGAGGAGTGTTTCGGGATGTGTTCT
>SLST01000179.1 GCA_007130265.1 Spirochaetales bacterium | reverse complement strand
CGGCCGCGCGGTTTCTGCTGCTCAGCCGCGACGCAAACGCGGGCGAGCAGATCAACATCGCCGTGCGCGAGACGCGCTGCCCGCAGGTGCTGACCGTCTGGAGCGACATGAGGCCTCCTGCGGTGACGCGTCGAACGGTGAGTAAGGTCGAAGACCTCGACGCGGTGTGCGTCGTTCCGTTGATCAGGAACGAGCGAAACGAGACGATTCCGAGCGTCCACGCACCGGCCTTCTACCGGACGCTGTTCCGCACGGTGCCCACGCTTCCCGGCAGTGAGGGAGAGCTCTCCCTCTATCCCTACGCCGGCACGGCCGTGTTCGACACCGAACGGTTCGACCGTCTCGGCGGATTCGACCCGATGATTCGCAACCCGTACTGGCAGCAGCTCGACTTCGGCGTGCGAGCGTACCTGTGGGGCGAGGAAATCCGCGTGCTCCCGTCGCTGAGGGTGCAGGCAACCCGACCGTTGCCGTCCGAGGATACGACGCCCGACGCGGGGTACGCCCGCTTCCACCTCAAGAACCTGAGCGTCAGATTCGTGCGTGACTGCGGGCGCCTGCCGTTGCGACAGCTGCTGCCCTTTGTGACGCGCAGCGGGCTGGGAATCGCGGACGGCCTGCGGCAGTTCCGCGACGCGCGCCGGTGGGTCGACGAGCACCGGTACCGGTACGCTCAGGACGCAAGGAGGTTGACCGAGCTGTGGGAGGTAGCCGAATGACGGGCGTCTTCGTTCAGGTGCGCGTGGGATCATCCCGACTGCCGCGGAAGGCGTTGCTTGACCTCGCCGGGCGACCGATGATCGAGCACGCGATGCGGTCACTTGCGCGGGTTCCGGCAAGGGTCCACGCGCTCGTCACCGACGAGACCAGCGCCGGTCCGCTCGAGCCGATCGCGTCCGGGTGCGGGTTTCGCGTGTTCGTGGGACCGGAAGAGCACGTGCTGAGACGATACGTACTCGCCGCCCGGCACTTCGGCGTCGATGAGATTATCCGCGCGACCGGGGACAACCCGCTCGTGAGCTGGGAGCTCGCTCGCCTTGCGGTCGCTCAACGTCGCCGGCTCGAGGCGGACTTTCTCGCCTACGACGGGCCGCCGCTGGGCACCGGCGTCGAGGTCGTGCGCGCGGCGGCGCTGGAAGTGGCGCTCGAAGAGAGTCACGACCGGTACGACGCGGAGCACGTGAGCCCGTTCCTCTACCGCAATCCGCAGCGCTTCGCGTGCGTGC
The DNA here is from genome assembly GCA_007130265.1 of Spirochaetales bacterium. GTDB lineage: Bacteria > Spirochaetota > Spirochaetia > DSM-27196 > SLST01 > SLST01. Next base: position 4,148 of record SLST01000179.1, on the reverse strand, counting down.
GGTTGACTGCGCCGCCGGCCTACTGCTACCCGCAGGGGCGCGTCACCGTAGATACCGAGGAAGATCTGCGACGGGTGGCGGCGCTCATGCAGGAGATCTACGACGAATCGCCGATCCCCGTCATCCGGCTGGCGCACTGGTTTCGGGCAAATCGAACGGTCGCGGAGAGGCAGAATGCGTGTGCTGCTCGCGCCTGAAACCGGGCGCGGTCATGGGTCGGCCCATCTGCGACGGGCGATCGGCCTGCTCGATGCGCTGCCGGACTCCGGAATGCTCATCGAGGATGGTTCGCCGCGCCTCTCGTCGCTGCTCTCAGGCGTCGACCCCGAACGGATCACGGATCGGCTCGAAGGGCGGTGGGACCTTATCGTCGTGGACCGTTTCGACGCGAAACGCGAGACCATACGCGAGTTTTTCGAGCACGGGTGTACGGTGGGAGTTGATCTCGGCGGAGACGGACGGGCGTATTGCGACTATCTGATGGATACTCTTCCAAGACTCGACGGCGCGGCGGCGAATGACGCCGACCCGGCACTCCTCGATCTGCCCCTCGCGAGCAGCGGTGAAGACAGACAGCCGGGTACGATTCTCGTGACCTTCGGCGGCGAGGACCCGGCCCGTCTGACCGAGTCCGTCGTGTCGCTGCTCGTTGGCGCGGGCTTTGGCAAACGGATCACGGTCGTCGCGCCGGCGATGCGGGTACTCGGTCTCATGCCCTCCGGCCTCGAGGTCCTTCCTCCGCAGCCGACGCTCGAACCGCTGCTTCGGCGCGCTGAGCGGGTGATCACGGCCTTTGGGATGACCGCATACGAGGCGACCGCGGCAGGCGCGAAGGTCCTCACCGTCGCGCCCACGCGGTATCACGACCGCCTCGCTCGAAAGGCCCGCTTCCCACGAGCGGGAGTCGGTAGGCCGAGCCGCACCCGACTCCTCGCCGAGCTTGATCGACCCGCCGGGCCGCCGCTGCAGCAGTGGGCGCCCCGCCGTTCGATCGCCCGGGCGCTCAGACGGCTGTCGCCTCCGTCACGCCGAGGCTGTCCGGTCCACCCGGGATCATCTGGCGCGGCGATCTGGCGTAGCGCAGAGAAGAGTTACTTTCGTTGCCCGCGCTGCGGCATCGTCTACCTCGAGCGCTTCGCGGCGGACGAAGAGACCTACGGCGCCTCGTACTTCATGGAAGAGTACCGGGCGCAGTACGGGCGCACCTATCTCGAAGACTTCGACCATATCGCGGCGATGGGGGAGAAGCGACTCGCTCGCGCGCGGCGAGTGGCCCGCGGCAGGGTGGCGACCGTCCTGGACGTCGGGTGCGCCTACGGACCGTTTCTCTCCGTCGCGAAGAGGCAGGGGCTGCTCCCCTGCGGAATCGACGTTGCAGGCGAGGCGATCGCGCACGTACGCGAGCTCGGAATCGAGGCGGTCTGTGGGAGCATTCTCGACCGCGACGCCGTCGCGGCGCTCGACCGCAAGACCTTTGACCTCGTCACTCTCTGGTACGTCGTCGAGCACTTCGACCGTCTCGATGAGCTCTTGGTACGTTTGTCGGGCCTCGTTCGCCCGGGCGGCGTCCTCGCAATGAGCACGCCCTACGGTCGCGGGGTGTCGGCGCGCCGCTCGGCCGACCGGTTCTACCGTTCGAGCCCTCGTGATCACTTCACGATCTGGGACCGGCCGAGCGCACGCCGGGTCCTTCGCGAGCACGGCTTTCGCGTTCGCCGGTTTGTGATAACCGGCCATCACCCGGAGCGGTACCCGCTCGTGCGGCGTCTCGGCGCCGATCCTGCGAAGCGGCTCGCGATGGGGCATTCCCGGCTTTTCGGGTGGGGCGACACCTTCGAAATCTACGCCGTCCGGGAGGAGCCGTGATGCGAACGGTACTCATTCTCGGCGCCGGTATCATGCAGCGTCCGGCGATCCTTGCCGCACGACGACTTGGGCTCTATGTCGTCGTTGCCGACGCGAACCGCAACGCGGTCGCCCGTGATGAGGCCGACGAGTTCCTCCACGTTGACCTCAAGGACCGCGAAGGGATGGCCACGGCCGCGGCGGCCGTACGGGCACGGCGGGGCCTCGACGCGGTCTTCACCGCCGGGACCGACTTCTCGGCCACCGTCGCCTGGGTCGCCGAGCGGCTCGGCTTGCCGGGGACCGGCTACGAGGCAGCGCTCAACGCGACGGACAAGTTCCGCATGCGGCGCGTGCTCCGCGAGGCCGGCGTGCGGGTTCCCGACTTCGCGGTACTCACGCGCGCCGAGCTCGAGCGCAGCGGATGCGCGTCGGTCCGGGCACTCGTCGAGCTTCCGGTCGTCGTCAAACCGGTCGACAGCATGGGGGCGCGTGGGGTGGTTCGAGCCAACGGCTGGTCCGCGGCAGAGGCCTTCGCGCGCGAGGCGGTTGAGTTCAGCCGTTCGGGATCGGTTGTCGTGGAAGGCTTCATCGACGGTCCGGAGTTCAGCCTCGATGCGATCGTCTACGGTGATGACGTGCAGATCACCGGTTTCGCGGACCGCCATATCCGGTTTCCGCCGTACTTCATTGAGATGGGACATACGATTCCCACCACGCTTTCGCCGGATGAACAGACCGCGGTCGTTGCTGAGTTCACTCGCGCCATCAGGGCGCTCGGACTCGGGCCGGGTGCCGCGAAGGGCGACATCAAGCTCACCCCGACCGGCGTCGTCGTCGGAGAGGTGGCTGCCCGCTTGTCCGGCGGGTACATGTCCGGGTGGACGTACCCGCTTTCGAGCGGAGTGCCGCTGAGCGAAATCGGCCTTCGCGTGGCGCTCGGCGAGGCACCCCCGCGAGCGCGGCCGCTGTGGGCGAAAACCACCGCCGAGCGCGCGGTAATCTCGATTCCCGGTGTGCTGCGCGAGATCCAAGGGCTCGAAGAAGCGCGCCGGCTTCGCGGCGTTGAGGAGGTCTTCGTCACCCGTTCACCGGGCGAGACGCTCACGTTCCCACGGAACAACGTCGAGAAGGTGGGCAACGTCATCGCCACCGCCGACGGGCGTGAGCCGGCCGTCTCAGCCGCCGAGACGGCGGTCGAGACGATCGTGGCGACCCTCGAACCCGCCGACGACGAGACCGATCGATTCCTCTTCGGCCCGGTCGGGGCCGACGATCCGGTCCCGCCGGAGTACCGGCATTGGGCGTTTCCCGAGCACGCCGCGGATCACGGTGACGCGCTCACCGCGTGGCGGCGCGAACGCGCCGCCTGGTCGGCAACGGGCCGCCGGGAGGACCGAGACGCAGGACGAATCGACGTCGGCATCCCCGAAGTCCTTGACCGCTCGCCGTACCGCGACTGGTCCTGTCGTGACCTGCAGAGAACGTTCGCCCGGCTGGCCGCCGACGGAAGGGTTCGCCTGCACTCCTACACTGCCGGCGGGCAGAGCACCGCGAGCCGACTCCTCCTCCGTGCGGTCTGCAAGGGAGGGCTCCAGGGAGCCCTCTACGTGCTCGACTCACTCCTGCTGCGTCCGGACCGGTTGAGTCTGTCGCGCCGGTGAGCTATACTCCGCATTCGTGACGAAAGACTCGATCGTGCGGCTCCATCTGCCCGGAATGCTTCTTGCCGCTGCCTTCCTCATTGCGCTGACGTTCTACCTCGTGCACCCTCCCGAGCGCGTTGCGCGGACCCTTTTCTTCCCCCGGACCACCAGGACAGAGCTCTCGAGTGAACGGCGCCTCGTTCCCCGTGTCCCCGACGCGGAGCGCGAAGTCCGCCTCCTCGTCGAGGAACTGCTGCTCGGCCCGGTGAACATAGCGCACACGCGAATCCTGCCTCGCGAGACGCGCATCAGGTCGCTCCTGCGGCGTGACGACGTGGTCTACCTCGATCTCACCGCGGAGCCCATCGTCGAACGCAGCGACACCGACGGAATGGTGGAAACGGCGATCGAGGCGATCGAACGTTCCATCCTGTTCAACTTCCGGTCCGTTGAGGAAGTCGTCATCACGGTCGGCGGCAACGTCCCCTTCAGGCCGGCGCACCGCCCTGTCGGCCGATAGTCGACATCGGTTGACCAAATAAAGTCGTTGACAAAGAAAAACGCGACGCTATACTTTGGGGTACATTGATTCTTGGCCTACTGCTGGTATAGCAAAGGAGAGCAGGATGAAACGGATTTTCATTCTACTAGTTATCG
>SLST01000581.1 GCA_007130265.1 Spirochaetales bacterium | reverse complement strand
TGTGGAGCTCAACGAGCCATGACAGATCCGGCAGGATCGCCGCAATCGCCCCCCGGAAACCGAGGAAGAACTGCCAGAGCAGGAACATCCCGCCCACGAGCGAGCCGGCCTTCGCCAGAACCTTGTACACCGCGAGTCTCGTTGACGGCTCATCGAGCTGAACGAAGAGCATGGGCAGGGCTGATGTGACGGCGATGATCAAAGCGAGCACCACCCTGCCGGCTCGAACGCGTTGCGGCTGTATCTGCATGATTGCCCCCTTGTCCTGAAACCGCCCACTCCAGCCTACGGAAGGCTGCATCCGCGAGCCATAGGCCGAACGGTCTATCGAGCGGTCCGCAGGATCCGCAGGAGGAGTCGCGGGCCCGAGCTGCACCGGCCGCATCGACTGCGGCTTCCACACTCGCTCCGGTTGCCAGACCGTCGTCAACGAGAATGACGATCGAGCTCGTCCGTCATCGTGACTCCTCCTCCCAGTAGCCGGGTTTCTCGAAGAAGCCGTGAAGCTGCTCCTCCTCATTCCGGCTCAGCGTCTCCTGCACGCCAAAGGTCGGGATTTCCCGAAGCCGGGAGCTTTGCATCTCCAGCGTCATCTTGTTCTCGATCCATGAGAACTCTCCGACCCAGCGGGGGGACACATAGAGGCGCCCTCCGCCGAGCGACTCATGGGGATCGATGCGAAGGTACCGAACCGCCCACGTGGCGTCTTCGATCAGGAAGCCCCCTACCGTGCCGACGCCCCGGTCGCCGGCGCTGCCGGCCTTGCCGTCGCCCGCCTCCGCGTCCGCCGTCTCCACCCGATAGCCCTCTACCTCGCGGGTGCTTCGCAGGTGGTACTCATCCTCGCGAGCGCCGATCGGTTCGGTCTGCGACTCAGGCTCATAGGTCACGGTCCCCGCCTCCATAGGGGTCATCGCCGATCCCCAGAGCCCGGATCCCCCCCAGTAGACGGGGATCTTATAGTAACGATGAAACTGCTCTTCCTTGCGGCGCGAAACGGGACGGGCGAGATCAGCCGAAGGAGCGTGCTTCACCTCTTTGCGGGTCAGGTCCACGGTGATCCCCGAATCGTCGGCACCGGCCGGACCTCTGACGGACGCGACCGAGAGGAGCGAGTGTCTTCTGAGTAACGGCGGTCCGTGGCGGACAACAAGGTAGCGAACGACCCACTGCTCTTCGTCGAAGAGAAAGGTGTCTACTCTGCCCATGGCCCCGTCCCTTGCGATGACTTTCGACCGCTCGATCTTCGATGTTGTGATGAGCATGACTCCCCCTGCAGGAAGCCCCGCAGGATCCATGCCAACGGGTAATCCGTACCCAACCGGCTACTTGGTACACAGATTGCATCGCAGTAATGGGAGGCTTTGTGTCTGACAACAATTCTCATACACAGATAGAGAACCGGGAGTGGATCGACTCGCTCGATTACGTACTCAACCACGAGGGGACCGATCGCGCGCGCGAGCTTCTGTCGCTGCTCCACGCCCGGGCCCAGAGAGCCGGCGTGCGTTTCTCGGTACCCGGAGGAACCCCGTACCTGAACACCATACCCAGGAACGAGGAGAAACCGTATCCGGGAAGCCGCGACGTGGAGCGGCGGATCAAGAGCCTCATCCGTTGGAACGCGATGGCAATGGTCGTGAAGGCCAACCGCGACGACCACGGCATCGGCGGTCACATCTCGAGCTTCGCGAGCTCCGCCACCCTCTGGGAGGTTGCCTTCAATCACTTCCTGCGCGGGTATGGCGACGGCCACCGTCCCGATCTCGTCTACTTTCAGGGACACTCGTCGCCCGGCGTCTACGCACGGGCCTTTCTCGAGGGACGGCTCACCGAAGAGCACCTCGAGCACTTTCGCCATGAGATATCGAACGAGCAGGGTCTGTCCTCCTACCCGCACCCGCGGCTGATGCCGGACTTCTGGCAGTTTCCCACCGTATCGATGGGATTGACGTCGATTCAGGCGATCTACCAGGCGCGGTTCAACCACTACCTCGCCGATCGGGGCATCATAGAGGCCTCGGATCAGCGTGTGTGGGCCTTTCTCGGCGACGGTGAGATGGACGAGCCGGAGTCGATGGGCGCGATCACGCTCGCGAGCAGGGAAAAGCTCGACAACCTCCTGTTCGTCATCGACTGCAATCTTCAGCGCCTCGACGGGCCGGTCCGCGGAAACGGACAGATCATCCAGGAGCTCGAGGCTGCATTTGCCGGTGCCGGATGGAACGTGATCAAGGTCGTCTGGGGAAGCGACTGGGATCCGCTGATCGAGCACGACGAGTCCGGGGAGCTCATCGAGGCGATGAACAGCGTCCTTGACGGGCAAGCCCAGAAGTACGCGGCGGCCGGAGGCGCGTACTTCCGCGAGCGGTTCTTCGGGAAGAGTGAGCATCTGCAGAAGCTCGTCGAGACCTACTCGGATGAGCAACTCGCCAAGATGCGCCGTGGCGGCCACGACCCTCTCAAGGTGTACAACGCCTACAATGCCGCCGTGCACCATCAGGGCCGGCCGACGGTGATACTCGCGCAGACGATCAAGGGCTACGGTCAGGGGGAGGCCGGAGAGGGCCGCAACGTGACTCACAAGCAGAAGGAACTGAACGAGGAGGAGTTGCGTCACTTCCGCAGCCGGTTCGGCGTACCCATAAGCGACGACGACATCGCCTCGGCGCCCTTCTACAAGCCCGACGAGGAGAGCGAGGAGATCACCTACCTCAGGAAACGAAGGGAAGAGCTCGGAGGATTTCTGCCCGAGCGACGCACGGAGCACGAGCAACTGCCTGCACCCGACGACGCCGCGTTCGAGAAGTACGACAAGGGAAGCGAGAAGCGGGAAGTCGCCACCACGATGGTTGCGGTCCAACTCATCGGCGACCTCCTGTCGGACGACGAGTTCGGCAGACACGTGGTGCCGATCATCCCTGACGAGGCGCGGACCTTCGGTCTCGAGGCGCTCTTCCGCGACGCCGGAATCTACTCGCACACCGGACAGCAATACGAGCCGGTCGACAAGGAGAGCCTGCTCTACTACAACGAAGCGACCGACGGAGCCATCCTCGAAGAAGGGATCTCTGAAGCCGGATCTATATCGTCGTTCATCGCGGCGGGTACCGCCTATGCCACCCACCGGGTGCCGATGGTGCCCTTCTTCCTCTTCTACTCGATGTTCGGATTCCAGCGCGTTGGGGACCTGATCTGGGCCGCCGGCGATATTCGGGCGCGCGGCTTCCTGATCGGAGGCACCTCAGGTCGCACGTCGCTGCCCGGCGAGGGGTTGCAGCACCAGGACGGCAACAGTCATCTGATGGCACTGACCGTTCCCAACGTCCGCGCCTACGACCCGACGTTCGCCTACGAAGTCTCCGCCATCGTCCGCGACGGGATAAGACGGATGTACGGGGATGACGAAGATCTCATGTACTACATCACGGTGACGAACGACAAGTATCCCATGCCTCCCAAGCCCGGAGACGTGGAGGAGGGCATCATCCGTGGCCTCTACCGCGTCCGTGAAGCGAAGGACCCTGCGGTCCACCTCGTGGGCAGTGGGGCCGTACTCCGGGAAGCCATGGCGGCGGCCGAGCGACTCGAGTCGGACTTCGACGTACGCGCCGATGTCGCGAGCGCAACGAGCTGGAAGGCACTCTACGACGACGCAATCCGGGTTGACCGAGAGAATCGACTGCGATCCGGCAAGAAGGTCTCCGTCCCGTGGATCGCAGGGCACTTCTCAGACGACCTTCCGGTGGTCGCCGCGACCGACTACGTACGGGCTCTTCCGCTTTCGGTCGCCGCGTGGGTGCGCGGAGGTCTCACGGCGCTCGGAACCGACGGGTACGGGCAGAGCGACAACCGAACGGCCCTGCGAAACCACTTCGAGGTGGACGAGCGTCACATCACCGTCGCGGCGCTCAGTCGGCTCGCAGACAACGATCAGATCGATCGGAAGACCGTGAACGAGGCGATCAAGAAGCTGGAGATCGATCCGAAGCAGATCTTCGCGGCAGACGTATAGGAGCGACCATGCAAAAGGAAATCAGGATACCGGAGATAGCCGAGAACGTGAGCGAGGGAACGATCACGGGCATCCTCGTGAAGAAGGGCGAGACGATCGAGGCGAACCAGGATCTCGTGGAGTTCGAGACGGACAAAGCGGCGGTTGAGGTGCCCTCGCCCTTCGGTGGTACGATCGAGGAGATCCTCGTCAGCGAAGGGGACGAGGTCTCCGTCGGCCAGGTCATCATGAAGGTGGAGACCGACGAGGAGACCGACGAGGAGACCGACGAGGAAGCCGACGAGGAAGCCGACGAGGACCGGGACGCGGAATCCCGCGAAGAACCCGCCAAAGGCGAAGAGCCGAAGCAGGAGACCCACGAGCAGAATCCCCGCGAAGCCGGCGAGGAGTCGGCCGAGCGCGACGAAGCGGAAGCTCCGTCTGAAGAGAAGGCGCCCTCTGCGCCCTCTGCGCCCTCTGCGCCGGACGTCCCGGCGAGCCCGGCGACCCGTCGCCTGGCGCGCGAGCTCGGCGTCGATATCACGGAGGTTGAAGGCGGCGGCGACGGAGGACGGATCTCCGCAGAGGATGTGAAAGGTCATGTGCGCGACGTTCAAAGCAGAGGAGGACGCGCGGCGGGAGGCGAAGAGACACGCAGGCCGGGCGGCGGCGGCGAACGGCGCGAAGAGATGACCCGCGTACGGGCCCTGACCGCCGAACGAACGACGACGAGCTGGCAGACGATCCCGCACGTGACGCAGCACGAGGAGGCTGAGCTCACGGCGGTCGAGCAGTTCATCGAGCGCACCGCGCCGCGCGTAGAGAAGGCCGACGGCAAGCTCACGCTCACCGCGGTACTCACCAAGCTTGTCGCCACGGCGCTGCGGGTCTACCCGCGGTTCAATGCGAGCCTCGACGAAGAAGCCGGAGAGATCATCTATCACTCGCACGTGGCGATCGGTATCGCAGCCGATACCGACCGGGGGCTGCTCGTCCCGGTCATCCGGGACCCTGATCAGAAGAGCGTTACCTCGATTGCGCTCGAACTGGGAGAGCTCGCACGCGCGGCCCGCGAGGGTGACCTTGGGCCTGATCAGATGCAGGGGGCGACCTTCACGATCTCGAACCTCGGCGGCATAGGCGGGACCTCGTTCACTCCGATCATCCTGCCTCCTCAGGTGGGCATCCTTGGGGTCGCTCGCGCAGCCACCCGCCCGGTGCATACGGGCCGCGGCTTCGAGCCCCGCCGGGTGCTTCCGCTCTCACTCTCGTACGACCACCGGGTGATCGACGGCGCCGACGGCGCCCGGTTCACCGGCTGGCTGAAGACCGCGATCGAGGACCCCTTCGCGGCGATGATGGAAGGAGGCCGATGATGGCG
>SLST01000274.1 GCA_007130265.1 Spirochaetales bacterium | reverse complement strand
TCGTGCTCGTCTCTGCCGCAACAAAATCGTTGAACGTGCGCGGATCGCTTCCGATTTGGGCAACGACGAATCTGCCGCCCTGCCGTCCCATCTCCCAACCCTGCGTGCGGTCGATGTCCAGGACGCCCTCAAACTGCGTGTCCAGGACCGCGGCCTCGGTGTCCACGACATCCTCCGAGGCGCCGGCCGCAAAGGCCATACCCGGAAGAAGGAGCAGAGCGACGAGTATCATAAAGACGATTTTCTTCATGATTAGTTCCTCCTTAGAACTAGGTGAAATATGTCCCAATGTAACGGGTTTTCCCGGACCTTGCAACCACTGAATCCGGGGTATCGCACATGCCATGCGAATTCACACCTTCAGGTAGGCACAAGATGAGAAAACCACCGGAATGTAGCTATCGGCGCGGCACAGCCGCGGCCCAACTACGAGGCCGCGGCGAGACGCGCTACCTCACGTAGATCGGACGTGGCGTGTAGTGCGTGTGCAGGTACTGGTGGCTCTTCTCGGACAACGGCTCGCCGAGGAACTCCTTGTAGAGCTTCTGGATCGACGGATTGTGGTGGCTGCACCGGTAGGTCTGCGCCTTGTCGTCGCCGTACATCGCTTCGATGCGCTTGCGGCGAAGCTCGTCGGTGCCTCCGTACGGCTGGCCGCCCCCCGCGATGCAGCCGCCGCGACACGCCATGACCTCGATGAAGTGATACGGCGGCTCCTTCCCCGCGGCAAGCGCCTCCTTTACCTCGTCGAGCACGACCTCGATGTTCTTCATGTTGTGGGCGACCGCCACGTTGACCGTCGTCCCGGCAACATCCACCGAGGCACGCTTGATCCCGTCGAGACCGCGAATACCCTCGAACTCGACGGAGGTCAGGTCGGTCCCGGTCACCAGGTAGTGCGCGGTCCGAAGCGCCGCCTCCATGACTCCACCGGTTGCCCCAAAGATCGTACCGGCGCCCGTGTAGATGCCGAGCGCTTCGTCGGCCTTCTCGTCTTCGAGGCTCTCGAAGGTGATGCCGGCCTGCTTGATCATCCGCGCGAGCTCGCGCGTGGTGATCGACACGTCGATGTCCTGAACTCCGGAGGAGTACATGTTCTCGTCCCGCACGATCTCATACTTCTTGGACGTGCACGGCATCACCGACGCCATGAAGATCTCTTCCGGCTTCCTGCCGATCTGCTTCGCGTAGTAGGTCTTCGCCATAGCCGCGAGCATCATCTGTGGGCTCTTCGCCGTGGAGAAGTGCGGAATCAGATCGGAGTAGTACTTCTCCATGTAGTCGACCCAGCTCGGGCAGCAGGTCGTAATAAGCGGCAACGGCCCGGTGCCCTTCGTGAGACGCTGGACGAACTCGCTGCCCTCCTCCATGATCGTGAGGTCGGCGGCGAAATTGGTGTCGAAAACCGTGTCGAACCCGAGCCGCCGAAGCGCCGCGTAGATCTTCCCGGTTACGATGGTTCCCGGATCCATGCCGAACGCCTCACCGAGCGCGACGCGGACCGCCGGAGCTATCTGAACGACCGTGTGCTTCTTCTCGTCGAGCACCGCGGCGTAGATCGCCTCCGTGTCGTCCTTCTCGAAGATCGCGCCGACCGGACAGTGTGCGGAACACTGGCCGCACTTGATGCAGGGACTCTCGTTGAGCTCGATGTCGCCGGCCGGCGCCATGCGCATCTGATCGCCGCGGTCGAGGAACTCGAGCGCCCACACATCCTGCAGCCCCTGGCAGACCTTGACGCAGCGGCCGCAGCTCACGCACTTCTCGGGGTTGAGCACGATCGACGGCGTCGACGTGTCCGGTGCGATATCCCGCACGATCTGTTCGTAGGGCTGCTCGCGAATGCCGAAGTCGGCGGCAAGCGCCTGCAGTTCGCAGGTGCCGTTGCGCGAACAGGTGAGGCAGGAGTTGGGGTGCGTCGAGAGGATGAGCTCGATCACGGTTCGCCGCACTTCGTGGAGCTCCGAATCGTGGGTGATGACCTTCATGCCTTCGGCCGCCTCGAGCGCGCACGAACGCACGAGCTTCGGCGAGCCTTCGAGCTTCACCACGCAGATGCCGCACGCGGCCCAGGCCGGGAGATCCGGGTGATAACAGAGTTTGGGGATGTTGACCTTTGCGGTCGCCGCGGCGTCGAGCACGTTCGTGCCTTCCGGAACGGTGACGGGGGCGCCGTTTATCTCAAGGTTGATCATTGTGGCCATGGGTGCTCCTTTTCCTCGAACTCTATGCGCGCAGAACCGCGTTGAACTTGCAGACGGCGAAACACTCACCGCACTTGATGCACCGGTCCTGGTCTATCTCGTGGGGCTGGCGGCGCTCGCCCGAGATACAGAGAACCGGACATCGCCGTGCGCAGAGGCCGCAGCCTATGCAGTTCTCCGTGATGATCTCGAAGCGCACGAGGTCCTTGCACTTCCCGGCGGGGCAGAGCCCGTCGTTGATGTGCGCATCGTACTCTGCCTGGAAGAAGCGCAAAGTGCTCAGGATAGGGTTGGGCGCGGTCTGCCCGAGCCCGCAGAGGCTCGCCTTGGTCATCGCCCGGCCGATCCGGCGCATCTTGTCGATGTCCTCCGGCACGCCCTGGCCCTTGCTGATGCGCGTGAGGATATTGTGGAGCTTCCGTCCGCCCACGCGGCAGGGAGCACACTTCCCGCAGCTCTCCTCGACGGTGAAGTCGAGGTAGAACTTCGTCACGTCGACCATACAGTCGGTCTCGTCCATGACAATCATTCCGCCGGAACCCATGATCGAGCCGAGCTCCTGGAGATGCTCGTAGTCGATCGGCGTGTCGAGGTGGTCGGCGGTGATGACACCTCCGGACGGACCGCCGGTCTGCACCGCCTTGAACTGCTTGCCGTCGGGAATGCCGCCGCCGATGTTGTAGACGATGTCGCGAAGCGGGGTGCCCATGGGCACTTCGACGAGACCGGAATTCTTCACCTTGCCGGTCAGAGCGAAGACCTTGGTGCCCTTGCTCGCTTCCGTCCCGATCTTGCCGAACCACTCGGCGCCGCGAACGAGGATCACCGGGATATTGGCGAGCGTCTCGACGTTGTTGATCACCGTCGGCATTCCCCACAGTCCCTTGACCGACGGGAAGGGCGGACGCGGACGAGGCATGCCGCGCTCGCCTTCGATACTCGCGAGAAGCGCGGTCTCCTCGCCGCAGACGAAGGCGCCGGCGCCCAGGCGCAGCTCGACGTCGAAGGTGAAGTCACTCCCGAGGATCCCCTCGCCGAGCAGCCCATACTCCTTCGCCTGCGCGATCGCGCGCTCGAGCCGCCCGATCGCGAGCGGGTACTCGGCACGGATGTAGATGTATCCCTTCTCCGCACCGATCGTCCGACCGCATATCGCCATCGCTTCGAGGACGGAGTGGGGATCGCCCTCAAGGACGCTGCGGTCCATGTATGCACCCGGATCACCCTCGTCGGCGTTGCAGACGACGAACTTCTGCTCGCCCTGCGCGCCGCGCGTGAAGTTCCACTTCATCCAGGTGGGGAACCCGGCACCGCCGCGCCCCCGCAGACCGGAGCCCTTGAGCTCCTCGATGATCTGCTCAGGCGTCATCTCGAAGAGCGCCTTCTCGAGCGCCACGTATCCGTCGCGGGCGATGTACTCGGAGATCTCCTCCGGGTTGATGAACCCGCAATTGCGCAGCACGATCCGAAACTGTTTCTGGTAGAAACTGATGTCGTCGACGCGGGCATGCTCTTTGCTCTCCGCTTCCTTGTAGAGCAGCCGCTCGACCGGGCGCCCCTTGACGATGTGCTCGGTCACCAGCTCGTGCGCATCGTCGGGAACGACGTTGACGTAGAAGCTCTCCTCGGGGAGGATCTTGACGATCGGGCCCTGAGCGCAGAAGCCGAAACAGCCGGTCTTGACGACCTGCACCTTGTCCTCGAGCTTTTGATCTTCGACCTCGCGTACCAGATTGCGGAAGATCTCGTCGGCCCTGTTGCTCTCGCAGCCGGTCCCGCCGCAGACGAGGATATAGTGTTGAAAGCCCATGCTCACTCCTTCGTGCCTTCCATGATATCCGCCGCGGGGCGGTCGTAGATGTGATCGTTCACGAGTGTCTTCCCGAGGATATGCTTTCGGACGATCTTCTCCGCGATCTCCGGCGTCACCTTGCCGTAGATGACGGTCGGCATGTCGGACATGCGCACCTCGACGGTCGGCTCTGCATGGTCGAGGCCGAGACTCCCGGTCTGACGCAGACTCACGTTCGACAGGCCGTGGTGCTCGAGCTCGGTGAGAAACGCCGCGAGCGTATCTTTCGCCCCGGCCGCGATACCGCTGGTCCCCATCCCGACGATGATCTGGATCGTCTTGTTCTCGGCGTCCCTCATGTCGAGCTCTCGACGCTTGGCGTCGCGAAGCTTGCGCAAATCATCAAGGGTCATCTTCGCCATATCTCTTCCTCCTGACTGCGGACGTACTCACGAAGCAATCCGCGTGCTTCTACGCTCGAGAGATCCCCGAGCACCTCGTTCAACTCACTCTTGCGCAGCGTATACGCGCTCTCTCCAGCGTCCCGGCTGATCTCGATCTCCCCCACCCGTTCGGTACACAGCACGGCCACGAAGGTCTCGACCGGATCACCCAAGGGCGGCAGATCGACGTGACCGGCAGGGCAGTCGATCCCGACAATCGTTCCTTCGCCGACCTTCGACTGGAGCCGGAACGATCCGTCTGTTGCTTCTGCGGTCTGCCCGAGAAAAGCGAGCCCGAGCCCGACGCCACGGTCCGGATGGGAGCGGCGGTCGGTGAAGAACGGATCCGTCGCACGCCGCACGTCCCGGGGCGACATGCCGGCGCCGTCGTCGCTGACGGTCATCGCGAAGCGTCCGTTGCCCTCGCGCACACTCACGCGGACCGTCTGCGCCCCGGCGTTCGCCGCGTTCTGCACGAGATCGAGCAGCAGCTCGCCGAGCGTGAAGTGCACTACTCGTCCCGGTGCTTCGCCAGAATGTCCGGAAGCTGCGCCTTGGTCACTTTGCCGTAGACCTCGCCGTTCACCGTCAGCACCGGCGCGAGACCGCAGCACCCGACGCACCGAACCGCCTCAACGCTGAACTCCCCATCGTCGGTCACGGCGTTCACGCCGATACCAAGGAGATTTTCAAGCTCCTGTATGAGGTCCTCTCCTCCACGAAGGTAGCAGGCGGTTCCCATGCAGACGGATATCTGGTTCCGCCCCGGCTTCTCGAGCTTGAAGAAGTGATAGAAGGTGATCACACCGTATATCTTGGCCAGCGGAACGTCGAGCTCGTGCGCGAGCAACAGCGCAATCTCCCTGGGAACGAAGCCGTGCTCCTGCTGTACGCGGTGCAGAATCATGATCAGGTTTCCCGGCTCGTTGCGCCACAC
>SLST01000191.1 GCA_007130265.1 Spirochaetales bacterium | reverse complement strand
GCCACCATCGGCTTGCGCCGATCAGCCACCATCGGCTTGCGCCGATCAGCCATCTGCCGGACTCGAACCGGCGACCCCGAGATTACAAGTCACGTGCTCTACCAGCTGAGCTAAGATGGCGTATGCTCCGGAATATAGGAGTCCACCTTGAGGGTGTCAACCGTACGGCGGCGTGGACCGGTTCAGGACGGGGCGATGTCTGCCGAGCGTGAGAATGTCGGTGCGGTCCGAGCGTACGCTGACGGTGACCTCGTACTGCGCCGAGAGTGAGCCGTCGGCGGTGATGTAGCTCCACCCGTCGTCGAGTTTCGCCACCTCGCCGGATCCGAGCGTCAAGACCGGCTCTATGTTGAGTACCATCCCGGGTACGATCGGTTCGCCGGTACCGCGCGTCGCCGAGTGGGGGACCGTAGGAGGCTCATGGAGGCTCGTGCCGATGCCGTGCCCGGTGAACTCGCGTACGACACGGCACCCTGCCCTTCGCGATTCATCGAGGATCGCCGCACCGATGTCGCCGAGACGGCCACCGGCGCGGGCCGCGGCTGCGCCGGCAAGCGTGGCGCGCCAGGCGGCACGCTGAAGGCGCCGGCCTTCCGAACCGATCTTTCCCACCCCGTATGTCCAGGCGCTGTCGGCTCTCCAACCGGAACGCTCGGCGCTCACATCGACCGTGATCAGATCGCCGGGCTGCAGTTCATAGTTCGACGGGCGGCCGTGTACGGCAACATTGTTTACCGAGGTGCAGATCGGATGCGGGTACCCCTCGTACCCCTCGAGCACGCCGTTCAGTCCATGCCGTGTGAGCGCCAGCCGCGCGACCTGTTCGAGGTCGACCGTCTGCACTCCCGGCTTGATCACCGTCGCAAGGTCAGCAAGCACTCGCTCGAGCGCTTCAGCGGCCTGCCGTAGCCGCTCTACTTCCAGCCGGGTCTTCAGCGGCACGTACGGGTTCAAAGAGGCCTCACGATGGTCTCAAGGGCTCCCGCAACCGCCGCGGCGATCGCGCCCGTGAGCGTAGCGAGCAATCCGTACAACAGACGGAGGATCATCGAGCGGCGTCTCCGGACCATCCAGATGATCAGCGCGAAGACATAGCAGAGCCCGCTTGCCACACAGAGGACGCTCAGGATCGATACGATACTCAGTAGCATGAGTTGAGATTGATCGAGGAACTCCTGGAAGTTGCCGAGCACGAACAACCCCGCGACGAGCAGGAGGCTCAGCAGGCAGAACACGTTCGCTCCTTCGAGAAGTCGCATCGTGCGATAGAGGACCGAAGGTGTTGTATGTGAACGCACTGTCGACAGCATACCATGAACTTCCTTGCAATCCAAATCGACTCTCCGTAGTATGAGCATGAGGTGTGCCATGAAAGGTTTTGCCGTTTTGCTGGTATTTCTTCTCCTGGTCGCTGCGGCGGTTTTCTACATCGGTTGGATCCAGATACGGATCCCCCCCGAGGGCTACGCAGTTATCTTCAGTCGGACCGACGGCTGGGAGGAGGAGGTCATTGAACCCGGGACCTTCGCCTGGCGATGGCAGCGCCTCGTTCCCACAAACCTCACTCTCTACGTTTTCGAGCCGAGCAAACACCGTACCGACGTTCGCCTCGCCGGGTCGCTTCCGTCCGGAGACGCGATTGAGACGATTCTCGACGGCGCCGTCTCGTTTCCCTACGAGGTGCGGCTCGTTGTCCAGACGCGGATACGCGCTGAGAGACTACCGGCCCTCGCCCGGGATCAGGACCTCCGGCCGCAGCAGATGGATGAGTTCTACGACGAGATCGATGCGCGCATTTCTCAGGCTGCCGTCGAGGCGGTGATGGCGCTCATCGAGTCCGAACCGCAACGGCTGTCACTCTCAGAGAGCTACGAGACGATCGTCGAGCAGGTAATCGCCCGTGTCGAGAGCAGGCTCGAGATGCTCGAGGTCATGGCCGTGACACCCGAGCGTATCGCTCTTCCCGACCTCGAGCTCTACTTGACGTCGCGAGAGCTTGCCGTCGGCGTGCTCGAAGCGCGAGCAGCGGCGTTCCGCGAGGCGGCTGAGCGGCTTGCAGACGCTGAGGCCGAGGCAGATCGAGATTTTGGCCTGCTCGAGCGGTACGGAGAGGTGCTCGAACGGTATCCCGTGCTGCTTGAGTACTTCCGGGTGGGGCGGGAGATCAACGCGGATCCGCTGGATCTATTGGACCTCGCTCCAACGACGCGATGAGTTATTTCTACAACTTCGACAAGATGGAGTATGTCAAGGGTCCCCGTCCGCCGGGATGCATTCTCTGTCTCGTGCGGGAGAAGTCAGCTCTTGTCGTCGACTTGACGGTGTACTCCGATGATCTGTGTACCGTGAGCGTCAACCTCTACCCGTACAATCCCGGCCACCTGATGCTTTTCCCGAATCGTCACGTAGAGGACGTGCGTGACCTCTCCGACGAGGAGGACCGGCGAGTAACCGCGCTCACCCGCTGCTTTCTCGATGTACTCGACACGACGCATCAGCCGGCGGCATTCAACGTCGGGTACAACATGGGAGCAAGCGCCGGCGCCTCAATCGACCATCTGCACCTTCATATCATCCCGAGGTATCCCCGGGAGGTTGGTATCGCCGATCTGGTCGCCGGTAAGCGGGTGTTGATTGAGGATCCACGAGTTACGCAGCGGCGCATCATGGACGCGCTTGCGGCCCAGGTCGATCAGTAACCCTCCTCCATCGCGCGAACCTGGCGGAGCAGCCGGACAAACTGGCCGAGCTTCTCCTTCTGTTCGTCGAGCAGATGATCGAGCCCGTCGATCGGGTTGATGCGAGGGTCGGCATCTGCATATCGTGAGCGGATCTGATCGGTCAGTGAGTGATCGATCGAGACGAGGGCGCTTATCAAACCGTCTGCGTGCTCGAGCGCCCGGTCTACGAGGCGAGAGGCTTGGCGGTCGCGCTGCTGCACGAGGTTCCGGTACGATCGCTGCATTGAGGCATCTTTCTCCACCGCGTACCGCACGCGGTAGAATGCCTTGCCGTCGTCTGACTCGGGGGAGAAACTCTCGTCGAGATCCTCGACGTCGGCGAGCACCTCCTCGATTCCCGACGCATGGGTGATCAGATCGCCCGATAGGTCCCGTTGACGTGCCGGAAGGATCCGACTGAGCGTTCTGACCATGTCCTGCATTCGACCGCGGTACTTGAAGCGCAGGAAGCTGTAGGTCGCCGCCACGGAGTGCAGGTGGAGGAACGCGGGCAGTCCCGCGGCGTCCGGCGTCAGCTGGATGCCGGGTCGGAAGTAGTTCATCGACGGCGGTTCGCCTCCGAATAACCCTGCGATCATGCGCTCGACCACGCCCCGTCGAATCTGCGGAAACTCTGCATCGAGCTCGCTGAGCACGCGTATCATCAGATAGCTTCTGTAGAACTCACGAAGCTTGAGCTCCGGAAGGTAGGGTTCTATCCGCAGCCAGGGATCTCGCGTGTAGAACCGAATGAGGTCGGCGAACGGGACTTCCCTCGAGAGGCGACGAGCGGCGGCGTGCACGGCGATGATCTGATCGCGGAGCTCCTGCAGATGAATCCGACGACGTTGATACGCTTGCTCAGACGAGTCGTCGTCAGCGCTCTCCTCATGCTCCTTCAGCTCGAGGTAGCGGTCGAGTATCTCAGTATGAAGGTAAAAGCCTGATTCGAGTTTCCCCGCGGCATGAAGTCCCGCGTACAGCGATTCGACCGCCGGAACGGCAGCCGACGTCGGCGCATCCCTGAACGGAGGGGTCTCATCCGGAGGAGCGATTCCCGGGTCGAAGCCGAATACGTCGAAGAACTCGTTGTAGTTGACGAGGCAGACGGGCCGCAGGAGGTAGAACGGAAGCAGTCCCTCTTCGAGATGGCGGAACAACTCGTCGGGGATGCCGTCGAGGTACTCGTGGAGCCGTTCAACGACAATCTTGCGAACATCCCCCTTCAGTTCATTCCTGAGAAATGTCTCCTGAAGCTCATCGAGCGACACGAGGTCGTAAAGGTTGCTGCGAGCCGCGGGGATTCGCAATGCAAGAAGGTGTTCCACCGCTTCCTGCAGGTAGTTTCCGCCTTTCCAGAGGTCGAGGAAGAGCGGAATGACGGCGTAGGCGGCACGGTAGAGCTCGAACGTGCGTTCGGGGATTGCCGAGCCGACGCTGTGGTGCTCGATCGGGGCGAGAGCCGGACACACCGATTGTGCCCGACGCCGAAGCGACGCGAGTCTGAAGTCGATGTACGTCTGCTCGTCTCCATGGGTGCTGAACAGACGGCGCACGAAGTATCGAAGCCGATCCCAGAAACCCATTTCCTGTAGCTCCCGACTGATGGCCTCGCTGCGGCCTATGTCGTCGACTGCACTGCGGTACGGGGATGACTGGCGGGGCGGCGGCTTGGGGTTGAGACATTGCGAGATCTGTCTGAGCAGCGACCGGCGTTCGTCCTCCGTGAGCGCGAGTGCGAGATCCCGGAAGATGGAAGACTCTCGCGACGCACTCGACACTACCTCGCCTCCAACGAACGCATCATGAGCAACTGCCCGCTCTTCATGGTTACCTGAACTTCCGCTTCGGCAAACTCGTTGCTGATGCCTATGTCACCCCTGCCCCACGTCAGTCCGTCGAGCGGCCATCGCAGTCCATGCGAGACCATGCGGCACGGGATGCACCCGATCGGCGCAAAACTGATGCGCTCTCCGACGCTGCCGCGCGCAGTCGTCCGTTCGACGATCGCGCTGATGACCCCCGTATCCGACACCCAGGCCCCGGGCGGATCAGGGCGTTCGAAGAGCGCGACGAGGGCGAGGAGGTGGTCAATGCGCCCTCCTCCACCGCCTATGATTACGAGATCGTCGCACCCTTCTTCCCGTGCGACGCGAAGGGCGATTTCCGTGTCGGTATGGTCCTTTGCGCGGGGGTACCGGCGTACGTCCTTGTCATCGTACCCCTTGAGCAAGTCATCGTCGGCCAAGCTGTCGAAATCGCCGACTACGAGTTCGGGTCTGATGCCATACCCGACCGCCGTGTGCAGCCCCGAGTCCGCGGCGACCACCAGCGCCACGTCGGCCAGCCAGGGCAATACCGACTCGACCGGTGGCGCCGCGCCGCCGGTGATTATCACGCCTCTCACGGTGTCAGCATACTCCATTGCCTCGAGCGATGAAAAGTGGATCGCCCCGCCGATTCCGCGAGTGGAAAAATCTACTCAACTCGCGACGTCAGAATCCGAGATTCAATACGAAGTCTCTGTCTGCTTCGCGCGCAGACACGGACGGTACCGGGAACACGGACGTACCGGTAATCCATCAAGGAGGATCAGATGATCATCAACCACAACCTGAGCGCAATGTTCGCTCAGCGCCAGCAGAAGTTCAACGCGCTGGCGCTCGACTCCAACATCG
>SLST01000567.1 GCA_007130265.1 Spirochaetales bacterium | reverse complement strand
TTCCGCAGGGCGTTCACGATCCTGCCGTTTGGCCGCTATTTTTTGAACACTCTCACAATCGTGATTCCCGCGGTTGCCGGGACCGTCATCTCCAGCTCCATCTCTGCGTACAGTTTCGCGCGCTTACGGTGGCGCGGCAGAAGCCTTGTTTTCGCGGTCATAATGTCAACGCTCATGCTCCCCTTCGCGGTAACGCTCATTCCAACCTTCCTCGGCTGGCGCTACATCGTCGGGCTCAACAGCTACCTGCCGCTCATCGTTCCAGCGTGGTTCGGGGGAGGGGCGTTCAATATCTTCCTCATGAGGCAGTTCATGCTTGGGATACCGCGCGAGCTGGAAGAATCCGCTCATATCGACGGCGCAAGCTACGCGCAGATTCTGTCCCGCATCATCTTGCCGCTCTCGAAATCCGCCATGATCGTCATTGGCCTCTTCGCCTTCTTTCGGACATGGAATGAGTTCCTCGGACCGCTCATCTACCTTAGCGACTCACGGATGTATACTCTGGCGCTTGGACTCTCTCAGTTCATAGGCGAGTATTCCGCCGAGTGGAATCTGCTGATGGCCGCATCTGCGGTGGTCGTCATGCCACCTGTGATCCTGTTCTTCTTCGGACAGAAGTTTCTCATGGAAGGTATCTCACTGACCGGCATGAAAGGATAGCATGAGTGACCACATGCACACACCTCGTCCAGAACACCCCTGGCCGCAGTTCCAACGGGTCGAGTGGCGATCGCTGCCGGCAGACATAGCCGGGCTCTTCGAACGCGAGATCACGATTCCCTTGTCGCCGGAGAGCGAGCTGTCCGGGGTTGGGTACACTGACTACATCGACACGCTCGACTACCACCGGCAGGTCGACGTGCCGGCCGAGTGGAGCGGCAACCTCATTCTCCTTCACTTCGGGGCGTCGGCTTTCATGCCGATATCTATGTCAATCACGACTGGGCGGGGTCGCACTTTGGAGGCAGCGCGCCGGTCACGCGTTTCCTCGTGCCCCGGGGAAAGCGCCGCACTCGATGTGCGAGTGCAGGACTTCATCAGCGCGGCCGGCCAGGCCGGTGGGAAGCAGTCACACTACGCGCGAAGCTACGGCGCGTTCTACACCCCGACCGCCGGCATCTGGCAGACGGCGTGGCTCGAGGCTGTGGATCGAGCCGGACCGGCAGACGTACACGTCATCCCACGCATCCACGGTGGGGCGTTCACCTGCATCCCACGCTACCGCCGCGTGAACGATGAGGCGAAGCTCCGAGTCACGGGCTCACGCGACGGAGCGTCATTCCCGACTGCTATCGCACCCTGTCGCGACGGAGTTCCCGTTCATGTCGCAGTGCCGAACGCCGAACTCTGGCTGCCGCCCAGTCCGACGCTCTACAGCGTGACGTACGAGGTCGAAGCCGGCGGTCCGGCGGACGTCCCCTGGAAGACCATCGTCCGGGTTTGTAGCGACGCGGCACTCCGGGGGATTGTGGTTTCAGACGGCCCGTTCTACCTGAACAAGACGTGCATCTATCTGCGTTTCGTACTGGACCAGGGGTTCTACCTGGACGGGATCTGGACCGCTCCAGCGGACGAAGTCCTCAAGCGCGACATCGAGCTATCGATGCATGCCGGGTCTAACGGCGCGCGATTGCATCGGAAAGTCTTCGAGGATCGTTACCACTACTGGTCGGACCACCTCGGCTATCTCACGTGGGCGGAGTGGCCCTCGCAGCGATTGGACTACAACAGCTATCCGGCGGCTCAGGGGTTCCTGAACGAGATTCGCGAAACCGTCGCGCACCTTGGAAACTACCCGTCGATCATCGCCTGGACACCGTTCAACGAGAGTTGGCGCGACACGAACGCCCGCTGGCACTACGTGAACCACACCGACGCATTTCGCATCTGTCACGACACCGATCCCACGCGGCCGGTGAACGACGCGAGCGGCTACATCCACCACTTCACCGATATCTACACCGTGCACACCTACACCCAGGACCCGGCGAGACTCAACGCGAAGCTCGCGATGGGTGACAGCGGACAGCCATTTCGCAATCACGCGGACAAAGACACACCGTGGGAGGGACAGCCGTATGTGGTGGACGAGTTCGGCGGGATCAAATGGACCGGTGAGCGGGAGACGCAGCCGAAGGAGGGCGCGAAGCGTGATCCCACGAAGGCTTGGCGCTACGGGAACGCACCCCGCAGCGACGAGGAGTTCTTCGCGAGGCTCAGTGGGCAGATCGACGCGTTACTCTCCCACGAGCACATCGCGGGCTACTGCTACACGCAGCTCACGGACGTGCAGCAGGAGCAGAACGGCGTCTACTTCTAGGACCGCCGTCCCGAGTTCGAAGCTGCGAGCGCGGTTTCTCCGGAGGCCCGCTGGGTTCGAACCCTGAGTCATTCGGCCGGAACGACATGTACCGTGGAGGATCACATGAGCGACACTCAAATAACAGTAGTAGACCGCCCCGATTCGTCGCGCAGAAACGACTACTACACGTCCAACCGCCAGCCGCTCGTATCCTCGGCCCTGATCCGTCTTCCAGTGCGGTCTACGAGGCCCGCTGGTTGGCTCAGGGAAACGCTCGAACGGCAACTCGACGGCATGACCGGGCGGCTGACCGAGATCAGCGCCTGGCTCGCGAAGGAGGGCAACGCCTGGCTCGATTCACGAGGCCTCGGCACGTCCGGTTGGGAAGAGGTGCCGTACTGGTTGCGCGGATACATCTCTCTCGCGTACCTGCTGGAAGACGAGCACGCGATCGACGAATCGAGGATCTGGATCGAAGGAATACTCCGCAGTCAGCAACCGAACGGCGACTTCGGGCCCTCCGCGAGCTCGAGGCGCCAGAACGTCCGGTGGGGGGTGATGCTCGCACTCTACTGCCTGCGCTCGCACTACGCGGCAACCGGCGACGATCGGGTGATCACGCTCATGACCGGCTACTTCGACTTCCTCAGCGCGTCGCAGGAAAGGATCCTCAACCATTACTGGGACCACATGCGGGGCGGCGATCTGATCGACTCGGTGATCTGGTTATACAATATCACCGGCAAGACGCCGCTGCTCGATCTCGTTGAACGAGTCCATCGGGATACTGCGCGGTGGGACGACGGCACTACGCTCCCGAGTCTGCACAACGTCAACGTGGCGCAGGGATTTCGGGAGCCGGCCACCTACTATCTGGCGAACGGCGACCCCAAGTACCTGGATGCATCGTATTGTGCGTTCGCCGGAGTGCGACGGGAGTACGGTCAAGTTCCGGGAGGGATGTTTGGCGGAGACGAGAACTGCCGCGAGGGACATGCGGATCCTCACCAAGCCGTCGAGACGTGCGGAATGGTGGAGCAGATGTATGCGGACGAGCGCATGCTCGAGATCTCCGGCGATCCGATCTGGGCCGACCACTGCGAGGACGTTGCCTTCAACTCGTTTCCCGCCGCGTTCATGCCCGACTACAGGTCGCTTCGCTACCTGACCGCTCCGAACCACGTACTGAGCGACCGCCACAACCACTCTCCGGGTGTGGACAACCCTGGTGCCATGTTCCTGATGAACCCGCTGTCGCATCGGTGCTGCCAGCACAACCACACGTTCGGCTGGCCGTACTTTGTGGAGACCCTGTTCATGGCGACTCCCGACAACGGTCTGGCGGCAACGCTTCTTGGTCCTGGCGCGGTCGAAGCACACGTTGGCTCGGGCGCCTCGGTTTCCTTGTCATCCGAGACACGCTATCCGTTTGGCGACGAGATTCATTACCGCTTCGAAGGAATCGAAAGCGGCGTTCGCTTTCCGTTCTACGTCCGCATTCCGCAGTGGTGTGAAGCCCCAATGCTCTCCGTGACCGGCGATCACTTCGAGCCGGTCGCGGCTGCCGGGCGGTTCATCAGGATCGAAAGGTCGTGGAAGTCCGGAGACAGCCTGACCGTGAGGTTCCCGATGCAGGTGCGCCTGCGGAAGTGGCCCGCGCAGAACGATGCGGTCTCCGTCGATCGCGGGCCGCTCACTTATTCGCTGCGCATCCCAACCACGGCGGAGCGGCTGTCGAGCACGGAGCACGCTCTGAACGACTCCCGCTGGCAGAGCGGGGTCCGCGAAGAGGAGTGGCCCTCGTGGGAGCTCCATCCTTCCGGCCCATGGAACTACGCGCTTGAAAGCGACGTCGATGGACCAGATGCGGGATATAGTGTTGTGGCCCGAGACTGGCCGGAGGACAACTACCCGTTCACGCCCGATGCGTCTCCGGTGAGGCTCGTGGCCCGCGGTCATCGGGTTGAAGGCTGGAGCCTGGACGACCACGGTCTCTGCGGCACGGTCCCTGCGAGCCCCGTCGCAGCCGATGGCGGGGCGGAAGAGATCGAGCTGATTCCGATGGGCGCGGCGCGCCTGCGCCTCACGGTCTTTCCCCGGGTGGCCGACGCTTCACCGCCGAGCGCCGGAACCGATAGGGCTGGCGGCGAGTAGCGGGGCGGCAGCAATGAAAACGATCCTGGAGTAGCCGTGCGGTATCTGCAGCGAATCCAAGGGTTTCGGCCGGATGTTCGACGGCTCTACCAGGCGTGGGTGCTCTTTGCCTTCGTCAACCAGGCGATGGTGCCGATCATCCAGACGCTTTGCCTGGTCCGCCGCGGGTACGGTCCGGAGTTCCTTCGTTTGTTCCGACTTTCCGCATGGGCGCGTTTGCAGCCAGCACCGCGGTCAGGGGACGGTTCCACCGTACCGTCGGAATGCGAGCGACCATGGCACTGGTGATCGGAGCGCAGGTCGTCCTCAACGCGGTCATGCCGCACACCGGCCTTGTGTCGCAATCCGTAGGTGGTGTATGGACCCTTGCCATTCGGGCGCATGCGTCCGGCACCGTCCATGGCAAACGACATCCTGAAGTGTGACCCCCTGGGCGTTCAGCGGAAAGGTCTCCTCGTCAAGCGCGAGATGGCGCGAACGCATCGATGGCCCGCCAAGGGCGAGGATGCGGCCGCGCTCGGTCGAGCTGCCGTGACAGCGCTAACCGGATCCATACGCTTTGTTCGAAAGGTTCGAACATCGGCGCTATCAACGGGCAACGCGTCTGGCCATGGATGCGGCGGTGTACCGTGCGGTTGCGGACCCACGACAGGGACACCCTACCCTCTCACCACAGCTTCGAAACCCGCATCCCGAGTGATCGCTATCCCGCCGGCCGCCAAAAGCGACCCGTCAGACCGGTCGAATTCGCTCTCTATTCACCCCCGAAGGCCATATACCCATAAGGATATATCAGGGTATACTTTGCCACATAATCGGGATTTCGCCGCACCCGAGTCATCCGTCGGTCTTCCCGGGCTCTGGAGCCCGGGGCGCGAACGGCGCACAGAGCGCGTAATCACGTTTCTCTCGGAGGTGGCTCCGGGATTGCTCACCAGAGGAGGACGCCATGAGCACA
>SLST01000480.1 GCA_007130265.1 Spirochaetales bacterium | reverse complement strand
TTCGCACCTGTCCCACCAAGGCGATCCAGGTGCGCAGCGGACAGGCCGATATCATCGCATCCGAGTGCATCTCGTGCGGCTACTGCGTTCCCATGTGTTCGCAGGGAGCGAAGCGGATTCGTTCCGCGCTTGCCGGCGTCGTGTCGCTGCTGGATTCGGGGCGACCGTGCTGCACCATGGTCGCGCCGTCGTTTCCGGCAGCCTTTCCCGGTCTGGAGCCGCAGAGCGTTGTGGGCGCTCTGGCTTCGTGCGGATTCGGCCGAGTCTACGAAGTCGCCTTTGGCGCGGATCTCGTGTCCTACGAGTACAGCCGGCGGTACAGGTCCATCGAGACGAATGGGGGCGGGTTTCTGATCAGCTCGCCCTGCCCCGTTGTCGTCTCCTATGTGGAGAAGATATGCCCGGAGCTCATTCCTCATCTCGCGGGCGTGGTGAGCCCGATGGAGGCCATGGCGAAGGTGATTCGCGAGCGGCTCACCGCAGGGGACGCACCGCAGCCGGGAATCGTGTTCATTGGACCCTGCGTCGCGAAGAAGGACGAGGCGCGACGGCTCGGGATCGTCGACGAGGTGCTCACCTACGACGAGGTCTACGAGCTCTTCGAGGCGAGAGGCGTTGATCCGACGAGCGCACCGGCCCGGGAGTTTGATCCGCCGCGTGCCAACCTCGGGCGGATCTACCCGTTGGCCGGCGGGTTACTCAGGGCCGCTGAAGTGGATACGGATCTGCTCGAGAGCCCGGTGAGCGTCGAGGAAGGCAGCGTACGCGTCACGGATCTCCTGCTCGAGCTCGCGTCCGACGTCCGGCACGACCGGCCCGTTCCGACGAGGTTCTTCGACCTTCTCTTCTGCGAGGGCTGCATTGGAGGGCCGGCCGTTTCCAATGAGCTGACCTTCTACGAGCGCAAGAGGAACGTTGTATCCTACATCAAGCGGCGCGGGGTTGCTCACGATCAGGAACGATGGGTCGAGCAGCACGTGGCGTATCTCGACCTCGATCTCACCAAAAGGTTCACACCGGCAGTGCGTGACGAGCAGCCTGTTCCGGAGGAGGAGATTCGGGCCATCCTTGCGCGCACCGGCAAGTACGAGCCGGAGGATGAGCTCAACTGTAGAGCCTGCGGGTACGACTCGTGCAGGGAGAAGGCCGTCGCGGTATCCAGAGGCATCGCCGAGGTGGACATGTGCCTGCCGTATCTGATATCACGGCTGGAGCAGGCGATCGACGAGCTCAGGGAGAGCCAGAGCCGGCTGATACAGACCGAGAAACTCGCTTCCATGGGGCAGATGGCCGCCGGGATCGCTCACGAACTCAACAACCCGCTCGGCATTGTGCTCATGTACTCACATCTCCTGAAGACGCAGATCGCAGATGGTCACGACGACCATTCAGGTGAGGACGTTGAGCGTATCGTGCGCGAGGCCGAACGGGCCCGGACCATCGTACAGGGGATTCTCGACTTCGCGCGGGAGAACCGACTCGAGCTGCGTGCCACTGACGTCAACGCGCTCGTCCGGGAGGCTGCACGCTCCGTTGCGTCGCTCGATCCGGCGAACCGGGTGCAGTTGAAGGTGTGCCTTGACAAACAACTGGAGGCACAACGGGTGGACCCGTCTCAGTTGCGACAGGTTCTCGACAACCTCCTGAAGAACGCCGTGGAGGCGATGCCCGACGGCGGGACGATCGCCGTTGAGACCTCGCTCGCCGAGGGAGCGTACGAGATCCGCGTCGCCGACACGGGCCCGGGCATCCCGGACAAGATGCTGCCTCATCTGTTCACTCCGTTCCACACGACGAAGGGCGTAGGCAAGGGAACGGGCCTGGGACTCGCGGTATGCTACGGCATCGTGAAGATGCACGGCGGCTCCATACGAGCAACCAATCGCCCTACCGGCGGAGCGTGTTTCGAGATCACGCTCCCGGATACCGGATCGTCGACAGGGGAGTCGCTTGTATGACCGACTATCCCGGGCGCCGGAGTGCGATCGCAGAGCCGTTGCGGTTCAGCGTATTGGTCGTCGACGACGAGGAGGGCATGCGGGAGGGTATCCGCAGAGTCCTCGAGCGGCATGAGTACACGGTGCGGACAGCCGGAGACGGCGAACAGGCGATCGCCCTCCTTGAATCCTGCCGGTTCGATATCGCGCTCGTCGACCTCAAGATGCCCGGCGTCAGCGGTTTCGAGCTCACGCGGCATGTCTGCTCCTCCTGTGACGGACGTACCATCGTAGTCATCGTCTCCGCGTTCGCGAGCGTTGAGGCCGCGGTCGAGGCGATGCGGCAGGGAGCGTTCGACTTTCTGGTCAAACCCTTCACCCCGGACGATCTGCTGCGGGTGGTTGAGCGCGCATCGGACCAACGCAAGCTCGTTCTCGAGCGCGATGCATACCTCCTCGAGCTCACCAGCGAGCAGACCCTTTCGCGCCAGCTCATCAACTCGATGTGGGAGGGACTCGTCGTCCTCAACGATGAGCGCAGGCCGGTCCTGATGAACACGCGCGCGGAGTACCTGCTCGAGGTCCGCGAGCGCGATGACATGACGCTCGAGTCCCTGGAGCTGAGCGACGGGGTTCGTGCCGCCGTCGATCGTGTCTACACAGCGACAAACCCCGACGATGCGGTCGAATCGGTGAAGCTGGAGCGGGCCGGTCGCGAGCTCGTCGTGCACCTCGCACCGTACGTGCGGGACCGCAAGCTGGCGGGGCTGATGCTCTTCGTACGCCCGCGGGAGGGAGCCTCTGCAGAGCCTGTCGACCGCGATGGAGTGTCGGTGTGAACGAGCCACCTGCCACCATGGAGATCCTGCAGGTCATGGTGGTCGACGACGAGCCTGACATGCGAGATGCGGTTGAACGGACGCTCAGCGGCTTCGTTCACCGTGACGAGGAGACCGGGTACAGCGTCGGCTTCCACGTTATGCATGCCGGGTCTGCCGAGCGCGCCTGGGAGCTCGCGGTGACGGTGAAGCCTGACATCATGCTGCTCGATCATGGGCTCCCCGGGATGACCGGGATCGAGCTCCTCGAGAAGATCGCGAAGGAGGCGCTCGACATCCTCGTTATCGTTATCACGGGGTACGCAACCCTCGCGAATGCGGTTCAGGCGACCAAGCTCGGCGCGTTCGACTTCCTGACCAAGCCGTTCACGCCGGAGGAGCTGCAGTCAGTTGTCCGCAAGTCAGTAGAGCACATCGCGCTCCAGCGCCAGATCAGCCGCATCGCCGAAGAGCGCAGGAGCATTCGCTATGAGTTTCTGACCTCGCTCGTCGATCAGCTCAAGGACCCTATGTCCGCCGTCGAGGAAGCCCTGCAGGCGATCGGCGACCCGGAGAGGGGGGCGGACCCCGCCGAGCGACAGGTCGCGACGGAGCAGTCGCTTGCTCGCCTCGAAGGTATGAGGAAGCTGATCTACGACCTGCTCGATCTCACCCGGATTGAGTCCGGAAGGCGGAAACGAAACCTCGTGCAGGTGGATGTCGCCGCGATCGCCCGGAGGGCGGCCGAGGCCATCTCCGGCCTCGCGGTGCCGGCCGGCATACCCGTCGAGGTCCACGCTCCCTCATCCCTTGAGATGCTCGCGGACGCCGACGAGGTTGAGATCATCATCAACAAGCTCCTGTCGAATGCGGTTTCCTTCAACCGTCTCGGAGGCACGGTGGAGATCTCGTGCGACCGATGCGATGAGGCGGTAGTGATTGCGGTGCGGGACACCGGGATCGGCATGACGGAAGAGGAGACCGATCTCCTCTTCCGCGAGTTCTCGCGAGTCCGCAACTCGAAGACGATCGACATACCCGGCAGCGGCCTTGGGCTCTCAGCGGTCAAGCGACTCGCCGAGCTCTATGACGGCTCGGTCGAGGTAGAAAGCGAACCAGACGTCGGCAGCACCTTCACGGTGACCCTGCTGGACCGAAAGACGTTCGTCGATAACGAGTTCTACGACCGCGAGGCTCCAGGTTGGTGGTCTGATACCGAGAACCCGCTCCTGATGATGCGCTACATGATGAACCCCGTCCGCTTCGCCTACGTCATCAGACGTCTGGTCGAGCGTTCGTACGAGTTCCGGGGGAGACGGGCGCTTGACATAGGATGCGGTGGCGGGTTTCTGACGGAGGAGATTGCGCGATTCGGCATTGAGGCGACGGGGATCGACCCGTCGGCCCCGAGCCTGGTGACCGCCCGCAGCCACGCCCGGGCGCTCAATCTCCACATCGACTACCAGGAGGGAGTTGGCGAGGCACTCCTCTTTCCGGACAACCACTTCGATCTGGTATTCTGCGTGGATGTCCTGGAGCACGTGAGCGATTACCGGAAGGTGATCGAAGAGATTTCACGGGTGCTCGCTCCCGGCGGGTTCTTCTTCTTTGAGACGGTCAACAGGACGATCGTCAGCTATCTCATCGTGGACTTCTTCATGCAGCGATTCCCGCTCACCCGCATGGTGCCACGCGGCATTCACAACTGGAGATACTTCATCAGGCCGGAAGAGCTTCGCCGGGCACTGGAAGCCAACGGGATGTCCGTCCAGGACATGACCGGCGTGCGTCCGGGTGCGAGCTTCCTCTCCCGTCTCCCACGACTGCGAGCGCTAGGCAGAGACGCGTTGAGTGTTCGTGAGCTCTGCAGTATCGTTCGCTGTCGCGAGAGTGCCGTGAAGTCCCTCTGCTACGTGGGGTACGCCCGGAAGACTCGCTGACGTCGCGAGATGATGCCAGGAGAGGTCATGAGCTCGACTGAACGGATACGCGCGGCCATCAACCTCGAGACGGCGGACCGGGTCCCCGTGGCGCCTTGGCTTGACCACTTCGCCGCAACGTATACGGGCCTTCCAAAGGACGAGTTCATACGCGACGATCGGAAGCGGTTCAACGCGGTCCTGCGAACCGCTCGGGAGCTTGGTCCGTGGGATATGACCTACCTCGCGGAGAACGTGAGCAGGACGCTGATCATGGCGGCCCCCGCCCGTGCGCGCTGGCCCGGTCGCGATGTGCCGGCGGACCAGGTACACCAGTTCGAAGAGGACGAGCTGCTTTGCCCTGATGACTACGAGGTGTTCGAGCGCCTGGGACTGCTCCGTTTTCTCCGTGAAGTGGCCCGCAGGCTCTACCCGGGAACGAACCTGGTCCGCGGGCTCCTCATGCTCCTGTCGTATACCGGAAGGTTCCGTCGCGACGCCGCGGCGCTTCGCTCGGCAGGTATCGAGCCGGCGGTCGGGTTCATGCATCCAGGTCCCCTGTTCGAGTACTGGTCGATAGGCCGAAGCCTGGGGCTGATGTGTACGGATCTCTACGACCGGCCGCAGGCGGTCAGGTCGGCCGCCCGCGCCTGGGCACGCTCGATGACGCGCCTCTCGATCCACGCGGCCCGCGTCGTGAACGTCAACCGGGTGTTCGTCGCGCTCTCGCGAAGCTCGCCCGCCTTTCTCTCGCCGGCCCACTTCGA
>SLST01000357.1 GCA_007130265.1 Spirochaetales bacterium | reverse complement strand
GATGGGTGTGCAGCCGCGAGTGGTTCATGTTCCCGTCGCGGATCATGGCGAACCAGCGTCGGATCCAGCCCTCATGGTGGTGAGCGAGCGTCGGCTTGTGGCCCCAGTCGCTGAACAGGCGGATTGGCCGGCCGTTCAGGATGATGTCGCGCCCCTCGATCCAGACCTCGCGAAATCCGAACCGCTCGCGGTACTCGTCGAGTAGCGGCTCACCGGGACCATTTCCGGCGCGCCGCAGCGATACATGGAGCGTACACAACTGCGGGTTCGCCGGCGACCACAGCGGCGCCTGCGGCCAGTCTGCGACGGTCTCTACGGTCGCCGTCCCGCCCGCAGCGACGCGCACGCGCCGCGACGGCGGCTCTAACAGGACGTCGGTCTGCTCCCACCTCGTCACCTGTGCGGCAACCTCCAGCTCGACATCGCGGGGCGAGTCGTTGCGCACGTGGGAGACAAGCCTGATCGTCATGTCTCTGACCGACGTCCGGACCATCAGATCGTCGACCCGCACGGACGGGCGCTCGACGAGGAACACATCCTGCCAGATGCCGCAGACCGATTCCGGGATCCAGTTTCCCGTGGGGACCTTCGCCCGCCCGTACTCGTCGCGCTCGTAGTCCTCCACGAGCACGGCGATCTCGTTCTTTCCGGGCGCGAGGTGATCGGTGACGTCGACGACCCAGGGCAGGCAGGGGTGGACGTGCGACGCGATCTCGTTCCCGTTCCAGAAGAGGCGGCCGCGCGGACAGACCGCGGCAAAATGCACGAAGACGCGTGGGCCCTCCACGGGCGGGTCGATCTCCACGACGCGGCGTATCCAGCCGCGGCGCGTCGTGCTCCATTCCTTCGGGTACTCGTAGATGTCAAAGAGGCAGTCGAGCTCCTCGTCCCACTCCTGGTCGCCGGGCCGCCGCGTACTGGTGTAGTATTGTTCGCCGGGCCGCCGGGTGCCGTCGACCGGTATCGTCCAGGTTGACGGCGCGAGGAAGGCTTCCGGCAGCCACCCCGACGCGGGTACCGCGTCGAGCGTCGCACCGTCCGGGGCGTCGTCGTACAGCGGGAGGAAGTCCCACCAGCCGTTGAGGCACCGCGCGTGGGCGCCATGAAGCATCATGGTATTGCCGGTCATGGGAGCTCCTCGAGCCGTGTATCATGCGAGTTTGCCGATGCAGATCTCATTCAGTCACTTGAAACAGCTCGCCGGTTCTCTGTCAACCATCCGTCGCGACCCCATCTTGGATTCCTGGTAGCGGAGACGAGAGTGCCGGGTGACGTTGCGTCATGATCCGCGCTATGATCGACGGCACGGAGGATGCCTTGAGAGTCAAAGACGAGCTTGAGACGGAAGGGGACGACGCGGTCACCACGCTCCACGTCTCGCCGCTGGCGACACCGAACGGCGACGGCAGCGCGGAGCGTCCATTCCCATCCGTTGAGGCCGCACGGGACGCGATTCGACGGATGAAGACCCGCAACACGCTGCGCGGCCCGGTAACGGTCTATCTCCACGACGGCACGCACTACCTGAGTCAAACCTTCGAGCTGACGGCTGAGGACTCTGGCAGCGCTGAGCATCCTGTGGTCTATAGAAGCGCTCCGGGAGCGAAGGCCCGCCTGAGCGGAGGACAGGTCGTCACCGACTGGATGAGACGCCCGGACGGAGCGTATTCGGCGCGGATCGCGGGTTCGAGACGGGTTCGGTCGCTGCGCATCGGCGACCGGGCGGCCGTGCTGGCGCGCTACCCGTCGTTCGACGCGGAGAATCCGCGTACAGGCGGCTGGCTCTTCGCCGAGTGGTGGGGAAGGCCGTGGGAGCGGGGCAACTTCAGGACGGCGGTCCGCGGTCTGGACGCAGCCGGCGCGTACCTCGAGTGGGACGCCGATTGCACGTGTGAAGGCCGCTACACTGCGTGGATCGCGTACGCGCGGGACACGAAGCACGGCTCAGACCGCGATTTTCGCGTCAGCGTTGCGGCCGGCGACGGTACGGCGTCGGCCCTCCTTCCGGAGACTACGGCTGAGCGCGGCTACGATCTCCGCCGGCTCGGCGAGATCGATCTGAGGGCGGGGAGGCTGACGGTTCGCCTCACCAACGAAACGGGCGGTGAGTTTGCGCTCTTCTGCGTGCTACTCTCGAGCGATCCTGCGTGGGAACCGGCGAACGGCATCGAGATACTGCAGTGGTGGGGAGACTACCGGATCACCGGGCTTGCAGACGGCGCTGAGCTACTCATCCTGCAGTCCGAAGCGCACGATCGCTTCGCAGGTGCCGACGTGCAGGTGCCAAGGAGCGAGCCGCCCGGGAAGAAGGACCGGATCGTCGCTAGGCGCGGCGACCTTCCGTCCTGGAAGCGGTGGGACCTGGTGGACGTACACCTCTTTCCTGCCTGGGGATGGGTGAATGTCGTCCTTCCGGCCGATGGCGTGGATGACGAGGCATCGTCCCTGCGGATCAGCTGCGATCAGGACGTTCGTCCCGGCAATCGCTACTTCCTTGCCGGTTCACCCGAAGCGATGACCGAGCCGGGTGAGTTCGCCCACGACCCG
Source organism: Spirochaetales bacterium (assembly GCA_007130265.1). Lineage (GTDB taxonomy): Bacteria > Spirochaetota > Spirochaetia > DSM-27196 > SLST01 > SLST01. Next base: position 2,936 of record SLST01000357.1, on the reverse strand, counting down.
AAGGACGAGCTGATCTCCTACCTTCCTCGCGGCGATGAGCTCGAGCACGAGCCGGCGGTCGCCGCGCGGCTGACGACGCTCGTGAGGATCACCGGCTCGCACATCAGACTGGAGGGGCTGACCTTCTGTGACACCGACTACACGGTCCCCGGCGGCGGCTACACTCCGGACGACGCGGCGATCGTCGTCTCGGGCGCCGACGGCGGAGGCGATTCGGTCGCCGTCTGCGGGTGCCGATTCGAGCACGCCGGCGGGTACGCCGTGCGTCTTGAAGAACGGAGCACCGGGACACTGATCGAGCGCAACGAGATGCACGGCCTTGGCGGCGGCGGCGTGCTGATGGTAGGCGATGACGCGACTCAGCCTGTGGAGAACCGCATCATCGCGAACACGATCGTGGAGTGCGGAAGCGTGTACAAACACGTGGCGGCGGTCTACGTCACGTCAGGAAGTCGTAATCAGATTGCGCATAACCTTATCCGCAGAATGCCGCGATACGCGATCTCATGCAAGTCGAGCAGGGGGCGCTCGTCGCACGGAAACGTGATCGAGTATAACGACATAGCAGACACGAATCTTGAGACGAACGACACCGGGGCCATCGAGACACTCGGTAAAGACCGTGTGCCGAGCGGAAACGTTATCCGGTACAACCTGGTGCGTAACGCCGTTGGGCTGAAGACGACGCAGCACGGGGAGTTCATGTCCCCTCACTACACGTGGGGGATCTACCTGGACGATTTCTCCTCCGGGACGCTGATCTATGGAAATATCGTGGACGGCACGGTCCTTGGCGGCGTCAACCTTCACGGCGGAAAGGACAACCGGATAGAGAACAATATCCTGCTCAACGGATCAGAGCGCCAGATCAGCTTCTCGCCGTACTTCAACGACCCCAGCGACAGGTATATGAGCGGCAATGTCGCCGTGCGCAACATCATCGCCGGCCCCTCGAGCGAGTTCTTCATCTTTGGGAGGCAGGGGTCTTGGTACCGCGAGGCGGTAAGCGAGTGCGACTCCAACCTCTACTGGCGAACCGACGGCACCGATCTGGAAGATCCCGCGGCCGACGTCACGCCGGAAGGGTCACTCGAGGCCTGGCGCGCCGCCGGCTACGACACCCATTCCCTGGTCGTCGATCCCCGGCTGACACCGGATGCGAACGGCATTCCGCTACCGGCACCCGACTCACCCGTCTGGGCGCTCGGTTTCGAGCCGATTCCGGTGGACCGGATAGGGCCGAAGGGTCATGAACCGGCGGAGGAGACGGACAGATAGATACACCGAACCAACGAGCGCCCGCGGTGCGCTGGCACCCCGCTGGAATCGCGCCCGCGCAACGCGTGAAGGGAAGCGTGAAATTTATTACAATTTTTCTCATGTACATGCTATAATGCGGCGCAGGAGGACAGAACATGCGAAAGCTGATCGTGATCGCAGCTGTTGTGGGTCTCGCGATATCGACCACTGCCGTCGCACAGGTGAGCGAGATAGTCATTGACTTCCCGAGCACCGGTATAGTGGGTCTGCCGGACGTCCCGAACTTCGTGGAGGTTCCCGCAGACGCGGCTGAAGGCCTGGGGGCTGAGCTGGAGGTGATGCCGGGAGACAACATACGGATCAAGCTACCCACGACGGGTGAGAACGAGATTCCCTGCAAGTGCTGATCCAATGGCACGCCGCTTCCGCGCTCTGACGGCCGCGCAGCCGTAGGCGCGGATCGCGGCCGCAACTACACGACCTCGTGGCCGACCCGGACGCCGTGTACAGGAAGGTCGTTATACCGTTGTGGTGCGGGCGGTCGGTGCGCGATCGGCTCCACCGGCAGCCGCCGGAAGAATGGCGCTCCGCCTACGAGAGCGGACTCTTCACCGAGTTCATTGAACCACGCGCGCCGGGGAGCTCGATCGGAGAGCGGATGCCCAGATGTCGCAGCCACTCGGCCTTGTCCATCGACCCGTAGCCGGTGAGCGGGAAGAGCGTCGCGTCGTCCAGGGTCGCTGCGGTCTCAACCGTCACGCCGACGAGTCAGTGATCGAATTCGTCGAAGAGACTACGCCCGGAAGTGGACGAAGACCAACCGCTCACGGAACCGCCGGAGGGTAAAGGCGACATGCGAGGGGGTCATCCCGATCGACGTGCTCGGTGCCCTTTCGAACCGGCTCCGGCGCGGTTATTGGACACACGGCGCGAACGAGCCGGAGCGTACCTCCGACCCCCTGACGAGCGATTGTCCGGCAGTCGTTTTACCTGGACGGTTGTGCCCCGATAGACAAAACCGGCGAGCGCCTGTTCGACGCGATCGGCCATGGCCGCCTCGACCTGCACGTCGGACCAATCATTGTTAATGTCGATTCGGCCAAGGCGGATGTCCGACGAGTCCGTGGCCTTGTTGACCAGGCCAATGATCTGCGGAGGCAACGTCGACTGTCGCCTGCCGAGGTTCAGCCGGAAACGAATCATGCCGCCGGTAGATGCCCTGTCGGAACCCGCCCACGGGCCGGACGATGAACGCCCGGGGCGTCCGCGGTCCTCGTCGCGGCCGGCCGGCAGGCGTCTCCCCGCGCGGTCCGTTCTGACGGGAGCGACCGCAGGGTTGAGATCCGGCGCGGCACCGTACTCGTCCAGGAAGCGGTTGAACTCCACCGAGACGAAGCGCTGCAGCAGTTCCTCGCGGCCAATGCCCTCGAGCGAATCCCGGACCGCCTGGAGATACGGACCGATCGCCTCCTCGTTCACCTCGACGGCTGTGACCCTCGTGAGGAGATTCATGAGACGGGCCTCGCAGATGTCCCTGCCCCTTGGGATTCTCGCTTCTTCGAGTTTTCGCCCAATCGCCCGCTCGATGTGAGCGATCCGGTGTCCCTCCCGCATGTGGACGAGCGCAAGCGAGGCGCCGGTCTTCCCTGCCCTGCCGGTCCGGCCGCTGCGGTGCG
>SLST01000612.1 GCA_007130265.1 Spirochaetales bacterium | reverse complement strand
GGGATTCGGCCATCGCGTCTACAAGGCGTACGATCCGCGGGCTCGTATCCTCGGGCCGCTTGCGAAGCTCCTTGCCGCTGAATCCGGAGATGCTTCGAAACTCTATGCAACGGCCGTCGCGCTCGAGAAAGAGGTGGTCGCCTCGCTCGGCGAGAAGAAGAGGATCTTCCCGAACGTCGACTTCTACTCCGGGATCGTCTACGAGTCCATGCAGATCCCGGCGGAGCTCTACACGACGATCTTCGCCGTCTCGCGCGTCGCCGGCTGGTGCGCCCGCGTGATCGAGTACCTCGCGAACAACCGCATCTTTCGCCCACGGGCGATCTACACCGGCAGCTTCAACGAGGAGTATGTGCCGGTGGAGAAACGGTAATTGAACTGCCACCGGCGGCGTAGTATTCTGGACGCAGATGGGTAAGGGCAAGAGCGGCTGGGAGGAGTTCTCCACCGGCTTCGTCATCGCGGCCGTCTTTGGCATCCTCTGGTTGCGCGGCGGAAGCTGGATCTGGATCTTCCCCGCGGCGTTCGCCGGAGTCATGCCGATGATGCACGGCCTTCAGAAGGTACTCGTGGAGCGCAGCAACCGGCGTGGGCTTGTGGAGTCCCGCCGCCGCCGGCCCGAGGAGAGCGAACGTGAGGTGCTGCGCCTCGCACGCAGTCACGGGGGCGTCCTGACTCCCTCGCTTGTCGCGCTCGAGTCGGACCTCTCCATCGCCGAAGCCGAGAAGATCCTCGAGGGTCTCGCCGCGCGAGGCCATTCGAGCGTGGAGGTCCGCGCGAACGGCCGCATCGAGTATGAGTTCGCTGAGTTCAAGCCCCGTCTCGAGTCCCCCTACGATTCACCAGGAGAGCAACAATGAAGATCGAGCACGTAGCCTTTAACGTCGCCGACCCCGAGGCCTTTGCCGAGTGGTACGTCACGCACCTCGGGTACACCGTACGGCGTAAGGCCGGCGCGCCGGTGCACATGCACTTCATCGCGGACGCGAACGGGATGATGATCGAGGTGTACCACAACGAGAAGGCGCCCGTTCCAGACTACCCGCGGCAGGACCCGCTCGTCGCGCACATCGCCTACGCGTGCGACGACCTCGCTTCAGACCGCGCGCAGCTCCTCGAGGCCGGCGCGACGATCGCCGAAGACACCACCGTCACGCCCGCCGGCGATACGCTCTGCATGCTGCGCGACCCGTGGGGCTTCCCCATCCAGCTCGTCCAGCGCGCCGAGCCGATGGTGTAACCGACCGCCCCCCGCGCACGTGACATCCGTCACCTCGAGATCCTGACACATTTCACGGTATCAGACTCGTGATCCTCACGGTATCCTTGGCCTCGAAGCGCAGGACGCGCCTGCAGAGGAGGAGCCATGGTTGTGCAGGGTGAGGGACTCGTCAAACGATACCGGGACGTGGTGGCCGTCGATAACGTGGACCTCGCGATAGAGGACCACGAGATCCTCGGGCTGCTCGGTCCGAACGGCGCCGGGAAGACGACCGCGATCAATGGGATCATCGGACTCACCGCCTTCGACTCGGGCGAAGTCTCGCTCTTCGGTCGGAAGATGAAGCGAATCGGCACCGACGTGAAGCGTCGCATCGGGGTTGTGCCGCAGGACATCGCGGTGTTCGAAGACCTGAGTGCGGCCGAGAATGTCGCCTACTTCGGGAGGCTGTACGGGCTCTCCGGGACGCGGCTTTCCGAGGGCGTCGATTATGCGCTCGGGTTCACCGGGCTCTCCGAGCGGAGAGACCAGAGGCCGAAGAGCTTCTCCGGGGGGATGAAGCGTCGGCTCAATATCGCCTGCGCGGTCGTGCACCGGCCCGATCTCGTGATCATGGATGAGCCGACCGTCGGTATCGATCCGCAGTCGAGGAACCACATCCTCGAATCGGTTCGCGCGCTCAACCGTGACGGGGCGACGATCATCTACACGTCGCACTACATGGAGGAGGTGGAGGCGGTCTGCTCGCGTGTCGTGATCATGGATCACGGACGGGTCATCGCCTCCGGCACGCAGAGCGATTTGAAAGCGCTCGTCGAGGACGAGGAGGTCGTCGACATCGAGCTCGAGCGGATGACCCCGGACGTCGTTGCGGCGGTATCCGCGGTGAGCGGGGTTTCCGATTGCGTGCCCGACGGCGCCCATCTGCGGATCACCGCCGAGCGCGGCGGCGTGCGGCTCGGGCGCATTATCGAGAAAGCTTCGGAAGCGGGAGCCGAGGTGCTCTCCGCGCACGTCGAGCGGCCGACTCTCGAAGGCGTCTTCCTCTCGCTGACCGGCCGGTCGCTGCGCGACTAGGAGGGGACCCGTGAAGAACATGCTGACCGTACTGCGCTACACCATCCTGCGGAACTGGCGGGACAGCTCGTCGATTACCGAACAGATCCTCCTGCCGCTCGGACTGATTTTCGTGCTCGGGAGTGCACTCGGCGGCGCCTTTGAGGGGCGCGACGTCGGGCCGACGCCCGTCGCGTACGTGATCGAGGCGACGACCCCTGAGGCAGAGAGCGTCCGGGACTTTCTGACCCGCGACGATGTGGGCCGCTACCTGGAGGCGACCGAGGCAGGGCTCGACGAAGCGCGCCGGATGCTCGAGGAGCAGGACGTCTACACGGTGATCCACGTGCCGCCGGTCTTCGGTGACGACACGCTCGACCTCACTCTGATCGAGCGGACCGGCAACTCGCTTCGAACCGGGATCGTTCGCGCGGTGGTTCGTAACTACGTGCAAGCCGCGAACGTGACGGTCGCGCTCGCGAACGTTGCCGGCGCGGCCGGGTTCGGCTACGAGCCGATGCCTGCGGAGTTCGACGCGGTCGAGATCTCTCGCGTAGGCCGGGCCCCCGGGGCTTTCGACTTCTACGCGGTCTCGATGCTCGTGCTCACGGTGATGTTCGTCGCCGGGTACGCGGTGGACGCGATGCGCGAGGACCTCCTCGACCCGACCGGCCGAAGGGTCCGAACCACGGCGATCTCGCCGTGGGCGCATGTTTCCGGAAAGCTCGGGGCGAACACCGTCACCGGGCTCATCCAGGCCGCCGTGATCGTTGTTGCCACGCTCGTCGTATTCGGCGCGAACTGGGGTACGCGGCCGCTACTGCTCGCCGGGCTCGTGGTGTCCATGGTCGTCTTCGCCGTGGCATTCGGGGCGCTCGTCCTCGCGATTCTCCGCGACGGGCAGAAGGCGCAGTCGGCGGTGAGCCTTGTCGTGCTCGCTTCGATGATCGTCTCCGGCGGTGCCGTGCAGTTCGGCAGCGTCGGCCCTATCTTCCGCACGATCCAGCAGATGCTGCCGCACTACCAGGGACAGACTGCGATGCTCGCAATGATCTACGGAGGCGGTGCCGGGGCTGTCCCGGCAGCCCTTCTCTACTTCCTTGGGGGTGCGGCAGTCGCGCTCACCCTCACGGTGATGCTCGCACGGAGGAGTGTATGACGGTATTCAGGACCTACATCAAGCGTGTTGTGGGAAGGCCGTGGATGATCGCCCTGACGGTCGCGATTCCCGTGCTGATCGCGGTGATCGTGGGGGTCGGCGGATCGGGCAACGCCATGCGCGTCGCGCTGATCGACCACGACGACACCTTCCTCTCGAGGATGGTGATCGAAGCCGTCGCGCCGGCAGCGACCTTCGTCGACCTCGAGGAGGAGGAGATCACCGGTGCGCTGGTCAACGGGCGCATCGAGTACGCGCTCGTGATGCCTGCCGGCATGCAGGAGCGGGTGATCGCAGGACGCCGGGCGCGCGTAGAGACCTGGTCGCTCCAGGGAGTGCAGATGACCAGGTTCGTGCGATCGGCCGCGGACGCGGTGCTCTCAGCGGCGCACAACGTTGCGCGCACGGTCGACGGCGACCGTGACGCCTTTGTGGCGGTCATGCAGGCAGTCCAGGCGGGGAGTTTCGCGCTCGAGACCGAGACGTACCGCAGCGAGCGAGGGGCGCTCGCCGCGGGCGAGGCGGCAGGCCTTTCGCAGCTCATGGGGCTTCTCACCATGACGATGCTGCTGCTGGCGATGACCACCTGCCTGATGTTCCTCGCTGACATCGAGAAGGGAACCTTCCATCGTACCCTCGTGGGTCCGCTCTCCGTGCGACGCTACATGCTCGAGGCGAATGCAGCCTTCTTCTGCGTTACGGTGCTGCAGGCGGTGGCCGGGGCGATCGTCCTCTCGATGGTGTTCCCGCAGCTGACCGCTGAGGCGGTACTCTCTGCGGCCGCGATCCTCGCGGCATTCGCGATGGTCGCCGTCTCCTTCACCCTGGCGGTGGCGAATACTATGAAGACCGTGCGCCGCACGGCGATCGCGACGAACTTCCTCATCATGCCGATGGTGATGCTTGGGGGAGCGTTCTGGCCGTTCGAGATCATGCCGGACTACCTGCAACGGGTGGGTGCCTTCTCTCCCACGCGATGGGCAACGTCGGCCACCGCGGCCGCCTTCTCCGGCGCTCCCTTCGCGGAAATCGTGCCGCACCTTGGCGTCCTCCTGCTCTTCGCAGTGGTCTTCCAGTTGCTTGGCTCGTGGCGGAGGGTCGACGTAGCGAGGTAGTCAGGGTAGAGTGCGCAAGGTAGCTACTCAGGGAGGCGAACATAGCCGGCTGGCTCGTAAAGGCATCAATCTGGATCGCAGTGGTGGCCTCGCTCCTGACTTCCGGGAGCCAGGCCGACGCGCTGCCTGCCACGACCGTTGCGATGCTGCTCGCCGGCCTCGCCGCGGAGGCCGCCGACGCTCGGTTCATCCGGTCGCCGTGGTTCACCGTCGCGAAGACGGGACTCTTCGTCGCGTCCGCCACGGCGTTCGCCGCCTTCGGGCTGCTCGCCGCCTCCGCCGCCTACGACTTCTCCCGCCGTGGGCCCGCGCCCGCCGCGGCCGTCGCCCCGGTGGTCTTCGCGTCGGTACTGCCCCCGGAGACCTGGGTCGTTCTGGGGTTGGCCTCCGCACTCGCGGCCGCGGCCGGCTGGGTAGCCCGGGCGCGCGAGTCGGGCGAAGCGCGACACTACGCGGCGATCGACGGTGAGCGAATGGCGCGGTACCGGCTCGAGGCGGCGCAGCGGAGGATCGACAGGATGTCCGGTGAGCTCGTGCGGGCGACCGAACGCGCCGAACGCGCGCGGATCGCGCAGGAGATGCACGACGGCGTCGGTCACCGTTTGACCGGCGCGCTCATGCAGCTGCAGGCGGCCGAGCGGCTCGCCGAATCGCAGCCGGGACGCGCGCGGAACATGCTTCGTACCGGAATCGAGGCGCTGCAGGCAACCTCAGAGGCGGTTCGCGAGACGGTCTACGATCTGCGTCCGCGGCCGGAATCCGACGCCGCGGCGGTGCGCCGCCTCGCCGCCGAGTGCCGGGTCTGCCCCGTCGAACTGTCGCTCGACGACGACGCCTACGCCGCGCTGCCCGCGACCCATCGCGAGGCGTGCATCGCCGCGCTACGAGAGCTTCTGAGCAATGCGGCGCGGCATTCCCGAGCGAGCCGCATTG
>SLST01000150.1 GCA_007130265.1 Spirochaetales bacterium | reverse complement strand
TTCTACGACCGTGTCCGTGGGACCGACCGGCCAGAGCGGCTCGGCCTGAGCGAGCTCAACGCGCTCGATCTCGAGCTCCGTCGGCCACGGTCCGGCGCGCACGAGCTCGAAGGTCACGCCCGTGCAGACGCTTCGCGCGTGCGCCTCGTCCGGATCGCCAAGGAAGTACGCGGCCCAGAGCTGCAGATCGTTTCGCCCTTCCCAGTCGACCGAAAGGACCGCCGGACGACCGATCGGGCCCTGGTCACCGAGCAGGGTCACCGAGACCCGCGCCCCGGAGCGCCGGGCGCTTACGAGCGCGAGCCGAAGGCTCCGTACGGTCGGCAGCTCACAGGGACGCTCGAACGGAAACTCCAGTCGTTCCTCCTTTCGTAGTTGCCACCTGCGGCCCGTTTCGCAGTCTTCATCGTTCATCCTGTCCTCCAGCATTTACGCTCTGATGGCCATCTTCGAGAAGTCAAAACGGTTGACGAGAGGTTCTCCGGCAAAGAATCGGTCCATCTCGGCAACGACGAACTCGCCCATCCGGTACTGCGTATCGCGCAGGCACCCGGCCACCGCCGGGCTGTACGCGAAGTTCGCAAGCGTGAGGACCGTCTCATCCTGACCGGGGTCGATGACGTCGGCGTACGCGAAGATCCTCGACTCGGAGAGCCGATGCGCGAGCGCGCGCTGGTCTACGAGATCGCCAAGCGCCGTGTTGATCAGGACCGCGTCGTCCTTCATAGCCGCGAAGAAGCGCCGGTTGAACATGCCGCGGGTCTCCGGAAGGCTCGGCACGTGGATCGAGATCACGTCGCTGCGCCTCGCAAGCTCGTCAAGCGACACGAGTTCCGCACCGAGCTCGGCTGATTGCGAGCCGTCGAGAAAAGGATCGGCGAGGAGAAGTCCGACGTCGAGTCCGCGGACAAAACTCATCACCTTTCTGCCGATGAGACCGGCCCCGACGACACCGACCGTCTTGCCGGAAATCCCGCGTGACGGGTACGCGGGAAGCCGCTCGCCGCGGCTCTCGAGGTAGCGCGGCACGAGTCCACGAATGCCGGTGAGGATGAGCCCGATCGCCGTCTGGCTCACATCCTCGGCGTTGATGATGTCGGCGGATGAGACGGCGATGTCGCGCCGGACGATGGCATCGCAGATGTACGCCTTGACCGATCCTCCGGCATACCCGATGAAACCGAGCCTGGGACACGCCTCGACTGTCTCGTCGGTGAAGTGGGGAGCGCCCCATCCGGTGATGCACGCCTGCGCCCCCTCGAGAAGCCGTACCCTCGCCTGCTCGTCGTTCGCGAGATCGGCCCGCGGCTCGAAGCGCACCGTATACCTGCCGCGAAGGTCGTCAATGAGCGAATCGGAGAGCAGGTGCCGACGATCGGTCCACGAAAGCCGATCCGCGTCGTCCATGAGGATCGCGACGATCGGCCCGCTCACCGGGTCTCTCCGCGTGGAACGATCGCCGTGAGCTCCGCCTTCAGCGACCGGCCTCTGAGCCCGGCCATGGGACGCGACGGCACGAGATGGATCGCGTCAACCGGAAGGCCGGCGCGAGCGGCCACAACCGGAAAGCGCTCCCACGTCTCGCGGCTCCCGGCGTACCCGTAGACGAGCGCGACGTGCCCTGGGCTGATCTCGTTCGCCTCGAGAAAGCCGCGGATCGCCAGCGCGACCTCGGTCGCCTCGTCGGCGGAAGCCGGCCGACCGGCTGCGGGGAGCCGGTCACTCGGCGTGTCGTCAGGCGCGGTGAACTCCGCCGCCTGCACCCAGTCGAAGTGGGCGAAGCGGCGCCGGACGGCGGTGAACGAGGACGGCATTGCGGCGGCGCCGAAAGTCGCGACGGCGCCGGCCGTGCCGTCGGCCGAGCCGTCGGCCGCGACGTCGGCGGGAATCGCGGCAAAGGCCTGGAACTCTCCGTGGTAGGGGGAGTCGGGGCTGAAGCTCATGTCGTCCGCGACCATGAGAGAGGGGTGCTCGTCGCCCCAGATATCCGCGACGGTCGCGCGGACCAGACGCGCGAGCTCGGGTGACCGGACGAACGGCCGGATGCGCAGGACGTCGCGGGCCTCGCCGCCGGCCTCCGTGACCACCGCGACGATCGTCTCCAGGATATGGCGAACCTGGCGCGCCGGGTCATCGCCCGCGACGAGGTTGAACTCGGCGTCGACCCCCAGGACTCCGGCGATGTGCAGGAGCCTGCAGCCGGGGAGCTCGGTCGTCACCGCGCACGCAACGCCGAATACCTCGTAGTCGGCCATCGCCTTCGGTCGCCATGCATACTGGCGAAACGGCGTTCCTGCCCGCGGCACGTACGCGGTCGCCTGCATCGCTCCGCTCAGCCCGGCGTCCGGGTCGAGCCAGTTGAGCGACGAGATTGCCGCACGGTAGTCCGGGCCGAACAGCGCCTTGCGCTTGTCCCGAATGTCTCCCGCCCCGTACCTCATGTGGAACCAGTGGTCGGTGACCGTCCATTCGCAGAAGGAGCGGAAGCTCCCCCCGGCGCCCGTGACCGCGCGATCGAGGAGCCGGCAGATCGCGAGGTTTTCGCGCCTGATCCACTCCTCCTTCCGGTCGCGGTCCGGATCGTCGGGCGGATCCCTGACCTCGGAGAAGGGGTCCGGCAGAATGGACCCGATACCGTTGACGTCCACTCGAACCACCGGCCCCATGTCGGTGTAGCGCACGCGCGCACCGCTCTCCGGCACCGGGGGCGCTACCGGAGTTCCGCTCGAACCGTCGGGACTCTCGGCATAGCGCGAGAAGAGGGGCGGCTCTCCCACCGTTGCCTGGAGATAGGTGAAGGGCCGACGACGGTCCATCCTGATCCGCCGCATCGAGCTCCAGCCGGTCACGGCGCCGGAGCCGTACTGCGGCGCCGGTTCGCATCTGATGTCAACCTCGACGGCGATGACCGCTTCCTCGTTCCGCGGACCCCTCGCGAGGACGCACCCGTTCTGGTCGACGACGGCGCTCGGGTCACAGAACTCCCAGATCTCGCCGGATGCCGGCACGCCCATCGCCGCGGCGATCGCGACGCCGTTCTCGTAGGCGCGGCACAGTCCATAGCGTTCCTCCCACCCCCACGTGGGGCAGACGATGAGGTCTGCGCCGCCGAGCGCGAGCTCGCGGGCGGCCTCCGGGTACTGCAGGTCCCAACAGACGAGCAGGCCTATATTGCCGTGATCGGTGGCCCAGACCGGGTACGCATTCCCCGGCGTGATCGCCGCTTCCTCGCCGGCCGGCAGGTGAGTCTTGTCGTAGACGCCGATCGTCCGGCCGTCGGGTCCGATGAGGATCGCGGAGTTGTAGACTCGACCCTCGCGAGCGGTATAGAGACCCGCCACGACGTGAACGCCGTGCTGCCGCGCGAGCGAAGCGAATCGGCCCACCAGCGGCCCGTCGAGGGACTCGGCGAAGTCGGCGAGCTCGTAGCGGGGATCGGCGGGCGAGACGGAGCTGTTGAACGCTTCGATCGTGACGATCAGATCCGCTCCGTCTCCCGCGGCCGACTCCATCATCGTGAAGCCGCGATCGATCACGCCCGCGGCGCGCTCGCGGCACCGCTTCGCGTCGACATCCCCGGGTTCCTCGGGATCGTAGGCGATCGCCTGGCTGCTCTGGATCAGGGCTATCTTCACGCTTCTTCCTCCTCTTCGTCGGCCGCGAGCCAGACGGGAAAGTCGGCTCCAGCTCCGTCGAACCCCGCGGTCACCGGGTTCGCGATCCCCTGCTCACGATCGCCAACCCACAGAACCGGCGCGCGCCCCGGTCTCGTGCGACAGAAGGCGAATCGTCTGCCGTCGCTCGCGAACGAGACGCGAAAGTCCCATCGCCCCGCTTCCGGCTCTGTGAGGTCGGTCCCCTCCCCGCTCTGCGGATCGAGAAGCTGCAGGTGGGTCCCGCCGCGCGCCTCTTCGGGCGCGAAGACAAACTCCTCGTGATCCGCCCGCGAGGCGTCGTAGCGGACATCCGGACGGCTGCCGGGCAGCTTGGGCGTCCAGACGATGCGCCCGCGACCTGATGTCGTCCGCTGCGGGACCCACGCGACGGAGTTCGATCCTCCGCCGCGGGCTTCGGCGGTCCCGTGAGAGGTCGCGAACCAATGCGCCTGTCCTTCGGTAACGCGACGCAGCGATGACCCGTCGGCATCGGCAACACAGACGTCGGCCCAGAAATGGGCGGGATCCCTGCCCGACTCGCAGTCGAGAAAGGCGAGCGTCTCACCGTCGGGCGACCAGACCGGCCCAAAGTAAAGGTTGCCTGAGCGCCCGGCGACCAGCGTGCGCCGGCCGGTTGCGAGCTCGATCACGTTGATCGAATAGGGCGCCGGCATGTGCGGGGGCGCTCGGTGGGCGCGATCCTTCCCCCCGGTCACGTGGCAGGCGAGGCGCAATCCATCGGGACTGAGCGACTCCCCGTAGTGAAACCCGGATCCCGGCTCGGTGAGCGGCTCGCACCGCTCGGTGGCGAGGTCCGCCGAGTAGAGCCGCTGCTCGCCGTCGACGATCGCGCAGACGATCGCGCGTCGCCCTGCGTCAGTGACGGCTGAGACCCCAATCCAAGGCGCGGGCCGACTCCCGGCGAAGAGCTCGCGCAGCGCCCCGGAATCGTGTTCGTAGACCCAGACGCGGCGCAGGAGCGCGCCGCGCACGAGGTCGGCGGTTCGCGACGTCCCGTGGCTGAAGAGGAGCATGACGCGGCGGCCCGATTCGTCTCTGAACTGCGGACCGGACTGCCATCTCGTCTGACCCGGGACGTCGAGCGGGAGCGCGCGGCACTCCGAACCGTCCGCGCGAACGATGCCGATGCGCCCGGCACTGTGAAAGAGCAGGCGGGCCGACGCGCTACTCATCGGCAACGTCACGCCATACCTCACCGTCGCAGGCGAGACGTCGGCCGCGCCCGTCGCGGGCGAGCGTGACCACCGCGCCGTTGTCGCAACACTCGTAGCGAAGGGCCCCGAAGTCGGGCCGTTCGAGCCTCCACGCCACGCCCCCGGCGGCCGCGGCGTCGCGGGAGGCCCGCACGTCCGGCTCGCCGTCGCTCACCGCCGTAACGGTCAGGAGCGTCACCAGGCGTGCGCGGCCGCCGCCCGCCTCCCGGCCGTCCGGGTCGCGCGTAAGGCGGAGCACGGTCACGGGGCGAAGGTGCGAGTCGACCCCGTCCTCCGCGACGGATATCCGCGGCGACCACCCGAGCGCCGTGACGCGAAGCGCGGCCCGTGAACCGACGATGAGCGCCTGCGCGTCGGCGACGCGCACCTGTTGAAGCGTGTTCACGAGGAAGCTCACCGGCGCCGCGGAGGCAAGCTCGATCTCGTCGTCGATCAGATAGACGTCCGCGGCCGGCGATACGAGGCGACGGACGTTGCGCCGGAAGAGCCCGGGCTCCCACGCCTCGTCGTTGCGCGAGGCCGCGAGGAAGAGCCCTCCTCCGGGGGCCTCGGGCTCGTAGCGTGCCTCGAGCCGGGCGCCGCGAGCACCGCCCGGCT